>NZ_DASYDG010000040.1:0-10768 GCF_036499745.1 Pinirhizobacter sp. | reverse complement strand
GGCATCTGGAACGGCTCGATCAACCTGAAGAACGGCACCGTGGCCAGTGGCGCGACACCGGGCGGTGGCGTCGCGGACATCACCGCCGATCCGTACTACCAGCCACTGCAGGCACCGTTGCAGAACCAAACCGCCGACTACTACGCCAACTACGAGGGTTATATCGGCGAGATCGGCGACGGTGTGGGCAATCGCAAGTGGGCGTATCAGTTCCAGGTAATGAATGGTTCGATCGTAAAACACTTCCTTGCCTATAGCCCGACGACCCTGCTTGCGCCGCAACCGGGCGTGTATGGCACCTACGCCGAGTACGCCGCGGCCTACCAGTCGTGGTTGTCGGCCAACTTTGGCTCGACGAAGAAATCCACCACCCCATCACCGCTGCTGTTGCCGATCGACGACGACTACGGTCTTTACACCGCGGATTACTCGCAGTACATCACCGGTCACTCGACCTATTTCAACTACGTATTCTCGAGAGTCGGCAACGCCGCTGGTAGCCAGCTTTTCTACGCGCCGTTCGCCCCGAAGTCCGACGCCGCCCCGACGGGGGGTGGCACCGGCAGCACGATTCCCGTTCCTGCCAGCGTGGCCGACAACAGCCCGTCCAACATGCCTCGCCTGGGTAGTCCCGCGTCGCTTTCGTCAGCCACCCTGATGGATGGACCAAGCAGTTCGTACCGGCTCGTCGCCGGCGCTGACCTGGATGCGGTCAATCCGCTTGCTGTCGTTACCGATGGTACCGGCGACGTTACGCTGGACGGACACTTTGCCGTTGTCGACTCGCTAACCGATCCCGACGTCGTTACACCTCACAGCCCTTACGCGGGCAAGACCCTGGTGTTTCCGACTACCGTGCGCACGGGCACCGGGTCCATCGACGTTGCCGCTGGGGACGACATCCAATGGCTGGACCAGACGGCACCGGCAAACATCTATACAGCCGGCACGCCCGAGGCCGGGACCAACGCGGGTACGGGGGTGAACGTGTTGCGCCCTTCGGAACTGGATTCCGGCAGCGCCAACGTACCTGACATGCTGGTGACCGGCCTGGTCAATCCCGATCACGCCGGGGATATTTCCCTGTCGGCGGGTGGAGACATCGACAGCATCGCCAACGCCATCGATGGTGAGGGCAACATCACCAAGGGAGCGAAGGGCAGTAGCATCGAGCAGTTCTGGTGGCCATGGATGCAGACGGGCAATGCCGCCGATGGTAGCCGTTCGTCAATCAATTTCGGCAACTTCGCGCAGGGCGTGATGAGTGTGGGCGGTAATGTCGACGTGGAAGCCGGCGGCGACATCAGCCAGCTTACAGTGTCGTTGCCCACCACCTGGATCGCCAACGACGATCGCTCGGCCATCACCACGATCGGACATGGCGACCTGCAGGTGCATGCCGGCGGCGATATCCTGAGTGGCAATTATTTCGTGTCGAAGGGAACGGCCGACATCGACGCCGGTGGGCGAATTGCCTCCGACTACAATTTCACCATCAAGGGCCTGGGCCCGCAGGGGTCGGCGATAACGTCGTCAGTCTCCACGATCATCGGGCTGCAGGATGCGCAGGTTGACGTACGCGCACGACTGGGAGCAGATCTGGGCGGTGTGTTCAATCCTTCTTACTACAGTCAACCCGACTTCGCGCGTCTGCTGCCAACCGGGCACGCCGACAGCCAGGCGTTCAGTAGTGATTCCTCGCTTGCAGTCATCAGCACCGGGGGCGATATCACGCTTGGCAGCGTATCGGTACCGGGGGCGTTGTTTAGCCAGGGGGCGCAAAGTGGCGTCGCGGGGCCAGTGCTTCCCTCGACCGTGGAACTTCGCTCGCTGTCGGGCGACATCGACGTCCTGAGTGCAGGCGAACTGTATCCTTCGGCCGCCGGGAACCTTGGTCTGTTTGCCGATGGTTCTATCGAGTTCTCCAGGCAGACGGTTGCCGATAGCGTATCGACATCCTTCGGACTGATCGACGTCCCATCTGAGTCCCTGCCGACTCCGCTGGCGCCGGTCACTGGAGTGGCTGGATCAAACGGATACATCAACGTGACGGGCGCGCCACCGTTGGCGACCGGGTCGGCGCTTCCGCCCCTGGATCGAACTGACAATGCGCCAGTGCAAATCTACGCATTGAACGGCGATATCGTCGATGGCGTCACGGCCCCGAACGGCCTTAATTTCCTGTCCCTGGTGGTGTACCCCGGCAAGCAGGCACTGATATACGCCGGCCGGGACATCGCCGATCTCTCGTTCATCGGCCAACACCTGCATGATGCGGACATCACGCGCGTTGCCGCCGGCCGCGATATTTACGATACCCCGCTGGGCAGCGCCGCGTGGGATCTCTACGTTACTGGTGGCTATCAACTTGTACCGTCGCTGTTGCTTGGTGGCCCGGGCAATTTCCTTGTGGAGGCCGGCCGCAGTATCGGGCCACTGAGCAACGAGAGCGAGATCACCAGCAGTTCCGTCAACAAACCGACGGAACTCACCGGTATCCAGGCGGTAGGCAACCTGTATCAGCCGAATCTCCCGCATGAAAGCGCGGACGTAAATGTTGCTTTCGGTGTGGGACCTGGCGTGGCCACCAAGGATTTCATTGCCCGCTACGTGGACAACCCCGACCAGGCCGATGGCTTCGGAGACGCCACGGCGGATCTCATCGCATTCATGGAGCAGCGCGTCGCCGGACAAGTCGTGGATACGGGGCTGGTGGTGGACAAGAAGCAGGTAGCCTTGTCGCCTGAACAGGCCCGGGCGCTCTTCGATACGCAGCCGGAATACGTGCAGAGGCTGTTCGCCGAGAAAGAACTGTTCAAGTTCCTGGCTAAGGTCGGCGGCGACTACAACGACGCTTCCAGTCCGTTCTTCAACAAATACCAGCGTGGATATGCGGCGATCGATACCCTGTTCCCCGCATCCGATGGCTATACCGCCAACGGTGCGGGTCTGGGCGGCCTTAACGGCGCCGAGCAGACCGTCGATACCGGTGACCTGGATATCCGCAGCTCCACCATCCAGACCCAACAAGGTGGTGACATCACCATCGTAGGTCCCGGCGGACAGGCTTTGCTTGGCAGCACCTCGGCGCCACCGCAGATCGTCGATGGGCAAGGGAAGGTTCTTGCCGGCCCGAACACGATGGGCGTGCTTACGCTGGAGCAGGGCAGCATCAACGTGTTCACCGACCGCAGCGTGCTGCTGGCGCAAAGCCGCATTTTCACTGAGCAAGGCGGCGACCTGGTGATGTGGAGCTCCAATGGCGACATCAATGCCGGGCAGGGCGCGAAGACGTCGTCCGAGATCCCTCCGCCTACCTACCAGTGCACGTTCGAGGCTTGGTGCCGGATCGATGCTCGCGGCGTAGTAAGTGGCGCCGGCATTGCTACGCTGCAGACGATTGCCGGCGCGCCGGCAGGTGATGTGTTCCTGATCGCCCCGCGCGGCACCGTGGATGCCGGTGACGCAGGCATCCGTGTAGCGGGCAACCTGGTGATCGCCGCAGCCCGCGTGGCAAATGCCGACAATATCCAGGTGAAGGGCGAAGCCGTCGGCGTGCCGGTGACCGCGCAAGTGAACATCGGTGCACTCAGTGCTGCCAATGCGGCGGCCAGCGCGGCGTCGAAGGTGGCCGAGGACGTTGCACGCAAGCAGCAGGACGACGCCCGCGACCGCATGCCGTCGATCATCTCGGTTCAGGTGCTGAGCCAGGGCAACAACGGCGCGAGCATCGACGGCGGTGACGACAAGCATGCTTACGACCCCGATAGCCCCGTACAGGTGATTGGAGCCGGGCGGCTTAGCGCCCGCAGGCAGTCGTCATTGACGCCTGCCGAACGTAGCCGGCTGGCGGAGTAATTATTTATCCGATAATGTCCATAAGTTAACCAGGTGTGACCAGTGAGATATATACTCCCGCTAACGCAACGAGCGGCAAGGGCTAGCGGTCGCAGTATCTGCCGAAATTGTGTAGGTGCTGAATTACAAACCAGATTTCAATGAAGTGACTTCAGTGATGTGGTTGGCGCATTTATAGTGAAGTTAATCATTGTCACTGCATCAACATAATATCGGACACCCCACCGTAATTGGCTGGTTATCCACCCTGGGCATAGTTGTCGAGCCTTCAATTCGGAAGGCTTTTATGCAAGGGGATACACCATGATCAATGGACTTTCCATTGGGGATACCCGCATGAAGTTGCTCGCGGGTGCGTTGCTGATCGGTTTCGCTTCGCTCGCCAGCGCGCAGAGCTCCATCGTTGTCGGAGGC
Source organism: Pinirhizobacter sp. (assembly GCF_036499745.1). Lineage (NCBI taxonomy): Bacteria > Pseudomonadati > Pseudomonadota > Gammaproteobacteria > Lysobacterales > Rhodanobacteraceae > Pinirhizobacter > Pinirhizobacter sp. Next base: position 6,496 of record NZ_DASYDG010000040.1, on the reverse strand, counting down.
GGCGCGACGTTGCCGGCCTCCGGTTACGCCGGTGACACCACCACCCGCCTGCAGGGACCGCTGCACTCGCCCGCCACCGGCCAGGGCACTCTGCTGGGTGAGTACGCCGCCACCCAGGCGTCCACGCTGAGCGTTTCCTACTGCCAGACCGGCAGCGGCGGCGGCAAGAACATCCTCGCCGGCAACCAGCTCACCGCGTTCGCCGTGAACGCCGATTGCGTTGCTTCGCCCAATCCAATCGGCTTTGGCGCCACCTCGCTGGGTGAAACGCTCGCGCAGCCGCACTTCGTGGGTTCGGATTCGCCGCTTGCTGCTACCGATCTGTCGAACTACGCCGCTGGCCATACCAGCGGCCAGCCGGTGCAGATCCCGTCCGTTTCTGGCGCCATCGCCATCGTTTTCAGCAAGATCGCCCATAACACGGCCACCAACGTGGACGAGCCGCTGCCCGCGCTGAACCTCACCGAGGCTCAGGTTTGCCGCGTGTTCTCAGGCAACGTCAAGACGTGGAACGATGCGAACCTTGCCTCGGCGATCCCGTCCGGCTACACGGTGTCGGGTCCGATCAAGATCGTCTATCGTTCGGATGGCAGCGGCACCTCGTTCGCCTTCAGCAACCATCTGTCGAAGGTCTGCGGTTCGGCCGTCGGCACTGGTGGTAACGGCTTGGCCACCGCGTTCGTGACGGACCAGGCATTCACCACGGCTGCCTCGGCTTACCTCACCACGTATTCGTCTTCGGACGGAGCTTCAGGCAACCCGGGCGTGATCACCGAGATGCTCAAGCCTGCCAACGACGGCGCCATCGGTTATGCCGAAACCGCCAATGCACTCAACGCCGGCGTGCTGTTCGCTTCGGTCTCGACCCGCGCTGCTCCGACGGTCTTCATCGACCCGAGCACGTATGGCGGTACCGTGCTGCCGGTGAGCGTGACCTATGACAAGGTGATCAGCAGCGTCAATGGCTTTGGCCGTCCGGTGCTCGGCAATTCTGGCTTTACGACCCAGTGCATCGGCATCGTCAACCCGGAAGACTACGCTGAGCCGACCACGGGCGATTACCCGATCGTCGCGGTGTCCTACCTGCTGGCCAATTCCGCGGCCAACGGCCTGGACGTGGACCACGTGCGTGGCGTGTTGTATTCACCGTACGACCCGGCGGTGACCCCGAATGTGGCCACCATCGGCGAGTTCACCGGCCTTTCGTTCCTGAGCATCAACGGCGTAACCGACCCGACGCAGATCCAGACCAAGATCAACGGTTGCGTCAACTAAGCGACGGACGAGTTTGAAAGTATTGGGGTAAGTACGCGCGGCGTTGGTCGCGCAAAGGAGGGCCGCCCCCGGCCCTCCTTTTTCCCGCTTGAAATCCGTACAGGCAGCCGCGTACGCTCGGCGGACCCCAGCCGCCGGAGAAGCTTGTGCAGATCACTGTCCACGACACCTTCGGCCGACTTCACGGCATTCTAACGACCGATGCCGACACCGCGCACCCCCGCTGGTTCCTGCAGGACGGAAATCGCGAGCTGGTACGCGTAGGCGACGACATGTTCATGGTCATCGACCAACCCAATGCCGAACCGCTTCGCGTTGTTCGCGCTCCCGCGGATAATCCGGCAACAGCCTGACGTTCGCAGTACCTCGGCTATACGGCTAATGCCCGGCTTGTCGCCTGGGTGATACGTTGCCCTGGCTGGGACTCGGAGAAAGAGGTGGAACTGGCACCCTGGGGGACCTGAGCTATCTGGGCGATCTCGGCCGCGGTTATAGCTAGTCGGGGATGGTCTATGAAAAGGTTACTTTTCAGCGGGATGCTTCTGGCATGCCTGCTGCCATGCGTTGCCATGGCGCAAAGCGTATTCGACGGTACCTGGAAAATCGACGTCGACAAGGTGCAGGTCTCCAATAAGCCGATGGTCATCACGCTCAAGGATGGCCAATACACCTGCAATTGCACGCCGCCGATCAAGGTCGCGGCCGATGGCATGGATCATTCCATCACCGGCGACCCGCGCACGGATACGGTCTCGGTGAAAGTGGTCGACGAGCACACGGTGATCGAAACCGGAAAGAAGGATGGCAAGGTCGTCTACACCGAAACCACAAAGGTGGCGGCGGATGGCAAGACGGCAACGTTTGAATCCACCTCCAACCGTCCAGGCGGCGAATCACACGTGAATGGCACCATGACACGCGTAGCTTCCGCCCCCGCGGGTTCGCACGCGTTGGCAGGTTCCTGGCACACCTCCAGCTTCCAGAACGCCTCGGACAACATGCTGGTCTATACCTACAAGATCAATGGCGACACCGTCGCCATGAGCAACCCGCGAGGCGAGTCGTATACGGCCAGGCTCGACGGCAAACCGGTGCCCTTCACGGGCGATCCGGGCACCGATATGGTCGCCGTGAAGATGGTCGGCAAGGCGATGCAGGAGACGTCCATGATGAGCGGAAAGGAAACTGCCGTGGCGAAGATGACGGTATCGCCCGATGGAAAAACCATGACCACGGTGGTGACAAACAAGCCGGGCAATCGCGAAGTGACCCTGGTGGCGATGAAGCAATAGGGCGTCTCGATCAGTCGGCAGACTGGGCCAGGATGGCGGCGAGCAATCCGGGGAAGCGGGCATTCAGTTCGTCGCGGCGAAGGGTGTTCTGGTGCACCGTGCCGGCCCCGCGGGTATGCACCAGGCCCGCGTCACGCAGGATGCGGAAATGGTGGGACATGCTCGATTTCGGACGGCCGCCGTCCAACTCGCCGCAGGTGGCTTCGGTCACGCGGGCCAGGTGCCGGACGATTTCCAGGCGGGTAGGGTCGCTCAGGGCCTGGAATACCCGTTCCAGGGCGAACTGGTCGACAGTGGGGTGCTTGTACGGGCGCATGGCGCAAATTCTAGCGCTTTTGACCTTTGCTCGATAGTTCGATTATTATCGAACATTAGTATTACTACCGAGGAATCGTCCCATGGCCTCCCTGTTCGATCCGTTCCAGCTCAAGGGCGTCGCCCTGCGCAACCGCATCGCCGTGCCGCCGATGTGCCAATACACCGCCGAAGACGGCGTGATCAACGACTGGCACCAGGTGCACCTGGCCAGCATCGCGCGCGGCGGCGCGGGGCTGGTGATCGTGGAGGCCACGGCGGTGTCGCCGGAAGGCCGCATTACCCCAGGCTGCGCGGGCCTGTGGAACGATGCGCAGACGGCGGCGTTCGTGCCGGTGGTACAGGCAATCAAAGCTGCCGGCGCCGTCCCGGGCATCCAGATTGGCCATGCTGGCCGCAAGGCCAGTGCGAACCGTCCGTGGGAAGGCGACGACCACATCGCCGCGAGCGACCCACGCGGCTGGCAGACCATCGCGCCATCAGCGGTCGCCTATGGCGGCGGCTTGTCGAAACTGCCGCAAGCCATGACCACGCAGGACATCGCTCGCGTGCAGGCGGATTTCGTCGCCGCGGCCGGACGCGCCCTGGAAGCTGGCTTTGAGTGGCTGGAATTGCACTTCGCCCATGGCTACCTGGGCCAGAGTTTCTTCTCCGCGCACTCCAATCACCGCGATGACCGCTACGGCGGCAACCTGGAAAACCGCAGCCGCTTCCTGCTTGAAACGGTTGCCGCCGTGCGCGAGGTGTGGCCCGACCACCTTCCGCTTACCGCGCGCTTCGGCGTGATCGAGTACGACGGACGTGATGATGAAACTCTCGCGGAGTCCATCGAGCTCACCAAGGGTTTCAAGCAGCGCGGCCTGGACATGCTCAGCGTGAGCGTCGGCTTTTCAACGCCTTCGGCCAATATTCCCTGGGGGCCGGCTTTCCTGGGGCCGGTCGCCGAACGCGTGCGCAACGAAACGGGGCTTCCCGTATCGTCGGCATGGGGCTTCGGTACGCCGGAGCTCGCGCAGCAGGCGATCCAGGCAGGGCACCTCGACCTGGTGATGGTGGGACGTGCCCACCTGGCCGATCCACACTGGCCGTATCAGGCCGCGCGTGCGTTGGGCGTGGAGCGTCCATCGTGGACGTTGCCGCCGCCGTATGCGCATTGGCTGGAGCGTTACGCGGCTTGAGCCTTCGGGTGTCACGCGGCCCGTTCGATACGTCGGACGGGCTGCGGCGTTGCCTGTCGCTGACGAAAGCGTAACCCAGGGCGCCGGTAGACTCGCCTCATCGTGTTAGCCATGCCGTCTTTCTACCTATGAACAACACCAGTCGTACTGCATCTTTCGCTTGCTGCCTGGCTTTCGCCTGCTTGCTGGTTTGCCTGCCGTTAATGGCATTGGGCCAGGTGTCGACGGGGAATGACTCCGGCCCGGTGTACGGAGCGGAGTTGCAGGGATTCGACTATCCGTATCCCGTTTCGTACTACACGTTCCAGTCGCAGCGACAGGAACTGAAGATGGCTTACATGGATGTCGCGCCGGATGCGAAAGCCGCCAACGGGCGCACGGTGGTATTGCTGCACGGAAAGAACTACTGCTCCGCTACCTGGGAGGGAACCATCAAGGTACTGGCCAAAGCCGGGTATCGCGTGATCGCCGTCGACCAGATCGGCTTCTGCAAGTCGAGCAAACCCGCCAGCTACCAGTTCAGCTTCCAGCAGTTGGCGAAGAACACCAACGACCTGCTGCACTCGCTCGGCATACATGAGGCCACCGTCATTGGCCATTCCACCGGCGGAATGCTCGGCATTCGTTATGCCTTGACCTATCCGCAGGAAACCCGCCAGCTGGTACTGGTGGATCCGATCGGTCTGGAAGACTGGAAAGCCAAGGGCGTGCCACCTATTTCGGTAGACCAGTGGTACAAGCGTGAGCTTGGCACCACGGCCGAGCGTATCCGGAACTACGAGAAAAGCACTTACTTCGCAGGCCAATGGCGCGCTGATTACGATCGTTGGGTGCAGATGCTGGCGGGCATGTATCGCGGCCCCGGGAAAAATGTGGTGGCGTGGAACTCTGCCTTGCTTTACGACATGATCCTGACGCAGCCGGTGGTTTACGAATTGCCGCAGTTGAAAGTGCCCACCTTGCTGATGATCGGCGACAAGGACACCACGGCGATCGGCAAGGAATACGCGCCGGCGGACAAGCGGCCCCTGTTGGGGGACTATCCAAAACTGGCACACGCGACTGTTGCAGCTATTCCAAAGGCGACGCTCGTGGAGTTTCCTGATGCAGGACATGCACCACAGCTGCAGGATCCAGACGCGTTCCATGCGGCTCTATTGCCAGAGATGCGGACTGTGCACTAGTAGAGAGACGAACGGTCGTGCCTTCTGCCACTCAAGATATAAGTATCTGCAAGCCAATCAGCTGCCGAGCTTTAACGCCAAACGGACTGTGTTTTCCAGTTGGGCGCAATTTGCATCGAAGCCAAAGGCACATCTGGATGTTCTAGTCGGATCGGTATGACCGAATGGCCCATAGGCGTGGCCGATCTCATACGTTATGGACGTCCTGAGCGCCACTTCGATGCGCTCGATGGCATCAAGAACGAGCAGACGCAGCTTTCGATCGAAAATATAAAGTCCGGCGACGTCGTTGAACTCAGTGCCTGGGCGAAAGCTCTCCCCTTCTTTAAAGGGAAGGAAGTAGGCGCTCAATCGGTAGTAACTGACGCGGCGAAGCCAGTGCATGGCTCGATCAGGATTGGCAACGCGCAAGCCCCGCTCCTGGAGCTGCATCAACTGATTTGGGAAGCTCAGGGCTGCTTTGGGGTAGTGCATACATCAACCAAATAAAAACCCGCCAATTATGCGCATCTCCTACCGAAGTAGGGCTCAGCGTGGCGGGTGTGTTGGCTGGAATAGTACGCAGTCCGATAGTTCGGGGCAAGTCAGATTGGGCCGTGTACGGCTGTAAGCCTACCCATCATCCTCCATAGTGTGCGACTTCGGTCTCAAGACGTATTCTAAACGCACCTGCGCAGCCGCTTTCGACCGATATGGGAAGTACCTAGGAATGGAATCAGCCCTCCTGGAACTGCTCCGCAAGAGGCGGTCACGCCTGATGAAGGCGTACGTCGTCCACGTTATCTGGTTCCTGTCGATGTGCGTATTGGGGGCAGCGGATGTAGGGCGGAGTGGCGTCCTCATGGCGTTGTTGTTCACGTTGGTCACCGTCCCCCCCGTCCTGGTCTACACCTTGCTCGTGCACAACACGTGTCGTGCGATTGACCCGCGATCGCGCACTGCCGGCATTCTGCTCATCGTTCTGTTCACCATATTCCTGACCCCATTCGAATCGGGGCTCATCCTTCCAGCAAGGAATCTTTTGATATCCCGTCGTATTCTTCGTGCATGGGATAAGCCCAAGGTTCCATAGGCCACCCGGAGGACCTATGTCGACGAAGCTCGTAGGCGTTACACCGCTCATACAAGTGTTCGATATGCCGGCGTCCGTGGAGTTCTACCGGGACAAGCTGGGCTTCGAAGTGGTCTCTGCGTCGCCCGTGGTCGGTTAGGAGGAACCCATGCTCGTTGAATCGTGTATGCCCGTTGTTCC
>NZ_DASYDG010000039.1:0-56543 GCF_036499745.1 Pinirhizobacter sp. | reverse complement strand
CAGGTGGCAAAGCCGCTTGACGATGGCAAGGCCCAGGCCCGCACCGCTACCGCCGGCGCCTTCACCGCGAATACCGCGCTGGAAGAGTTTTTCCGCGTCGTCCGGATGGATGCCCGGGCCGGTGTCGGAAACATCGATGCGGTTGTCGCCCACGCGCACTGTCACCTTGCCCTGCATGGTGTATTTGATGGCGTTGCCGATCAGGTTGGTCAGCGCCACCGACAGCACGGATGCGGGCGCGTTGACCGTGACAGGGTCGGCCACCAGCAAGTCGATCTCGATCGGCTTGCCTCCCATCTGCGGCCGCTGGCTCTCGATCACGTCGCTGGCCACCTTGGCCACATCGGTGGTTTCACCGCGCGTGGGGCCGCGGCGCTCGGCGCGCGAAAGCAGCAACAAGGCTTCGATCAGTTCAGTGGCCTGGCGCGAGGCGCGCTCGATGCGCTTGAGGCGTTCGCGCAATTTATCGGTGAGGTCGGGCGAGCCCTGCAGCAGTTCCGTGGTGCTGGCGATCACCGCCAACGGGGTACGCAGTTCGTGACTGACATCAGAATTGAATTCCCGGTCGCGCTCCACGATCAGGGTCAGGCGGGCGGCGTAGTCGTCCAGCGCCACGGCCAGCTCACCTACTTCGTCGTCGGCGAAATGCAGCGCCAGTGGCTCGACCTTGCCGGCCCGGCGGAATTCGCGGATGCGGCGGGCGAGGTCTGTCACCGGGCGCAGCACGCGTGAGGATAGCCACACGCCCAGGCCCAGCGATACCAGGCCGAACAGGAACACCGCGCCAATCACACTGATGAGCAGTTGCTGCTTGCCCAGTTCGTCACGGGAAACATCGAACTGCAGGAAGCTGTTGACGCCATCCTTGCGCCGCACGGCCACCTTGTAGTGATGGATCTTGCCATCGGAACCGGGCTCGAAAAGGTCGTGCACCCCGGTGCCCAGCCGCTGCCAGGACAACGGCACCTTGTAGAGAAAGCGGTCGCTGGCCGTCTGCGCCTTGACGATCTCGAACGCGAACGGCGCACCGGGATCGTGCAGCGCCTTGTCGTTGAGATGATCTACCTCGTCCTGCAGCGAGGAATTGATCAGCTGCTCTTCGACCCTCGCCCGGATGTTGAGCGCGGCGAAGGCGAAAAGTGCACTGAGTCCGAAACCGAACAGCGCAAAGGTGACGATCAGCCGGAAGCGGAGCTTACGCCGCGACCGCATCCGGATCGACCATGCGGTACCCGATGCCGTGGCGGGTGTGGATGAGGGGCTTCTCGAACGGCTTGTCGATGGCGGCGCGCAGGCCATGGATGTGCACGCGCAGCGAGTCTGAATCAGGCAGTTCCTCGCCCCACACACGCTGCTCGAGATCCTGGCGGGTGACCACGGACGGGCTTGCTTCCATCAGTGCCTGCAGCAGCTTCAGGCCGATCGGGTTCAACTGGATGGGCTTGCCCTCGCGCGACACGGTGAGCGTGTCGAGGTTGTAGGTGAGGTCGGCCACCTTCAGCACGCGGCTTTGCGGACCCTTGCCGCGGCGCGCGAGTACTTCAAGTCGTGCTGCCAGTTCCTGCAGCGCGAAGGGTTTGGTCATGTAGTCGTCGGCGCCCGATTCGAACCCGGTGAGCTTCTGCTCCAGGGCGTCGCGCGCGGTAAGCATCAGTACCGGGGTCTGCTTGTGCGCCTCGTGGCGCAGCTTGCGGGCCACGTCCAGGCCATCCATGCCCGGCAGGGTTAGGTCGAGCACGATCACGTCGAAATCGTGCACCACGGCCAGGTGCAGGCCGGTAACACCGTCGCCTGCGAAATCCACGACATGCCCGCGGTCTTCCAGGTAGTCGCCGATGTTGGTGGCGATGTCATTGTTGTCTTCGATGACCAGAACACGCATGCGGGCACTCCGATGTCCGAGGGCGGCGCAGTCGCCCCGTGGGGCCAAGGCCGGAGGGGCAAAGGCCCCGCTGCCACGAAGCTTAACGTTTGTCGCGTGGCCCGCACAGTCACATTAATGAACGGGAACGCAAAGAAAGGCCCGGACGCCATGGCGCCCGGGCCAAAGAAGAACTGCCCCGATGACCGAAAGCCCAGAAGACGGCAACCACTGGGATTGCCTTTCGAACCCCGATGGAAAGGTTATATACCCGCCCCGTTTAAATGGCTGTTAAGCGGCCTTTTTGCGGCGGCGTTTGGGCGGGGCCATCCGCTCGGCCCCGGCCCCGGCTTCGCAGTGCCGGATGATCGCGTCGGCGATATCCACCCCGGTACTGGCCTCGATGCCCTCCAGGCCCGGGGAGGCGTTCACTTCGAGCAAAAGCGGGCCCCGAGCCGAGCGCAGCAGGTCCACGCCGGCCACCCCCAGGCCCAGGGTGGCGGCCGCGCGAAGGGCCACCCGGCGCTCCTCGTCGGTGAGCTCCACGGCCTCGGCGGTACCCCCGCGGTGCAGGTTGGCGCGAAATTCCCCGGGGGCGGAAGACCGTTGCATGGCGGCGACCACCTCGTTGCCCACGACGAAACAGCGCAGGTCCTGGCCATTGGCCTCGCGGACGAATTCCTGCACCAGGAAATTGGCGTACAGGCCGCGGAAAGCCTCGATCACGCTTTGCGAAGCCGCCCGCTTCTCGGCCAGCACCACGCCCTGGCCCTGGGTGCCCTCGTTGAGCTTGATCACGTGCGGGGGGTCGCCCAGCATGTCCAGGAGGTCGGCGGTGTCGTCGGGGTTGTCACCCACGGCCGTCTTGGGCATATCCACGCCCTGCGCCGCCATCAGCTGCAACGACCGCAATTTGTCGCGGGCCCGGAGCACTGCGTCGGAGGGATTGGGCGTGTGCACGCCCATCAGTTCCAGCTGGCGGAGTACGGCTGTGCCGTAGAAGGTGCTGGAAGTACCGATGCGCGGGATCACCACGTCCAGGGGCCCCAGCGGCTTGCCCTTGAAATGCATGGAGAACGTCTGCGGCCCGATGCTCATGTAGCAGCGCAGTGGGTCGATCACCTTGACGGTGTGCTTGCGCTTGCGCGCCGCTTCCACCAGCCGATGCGTGGAATACAGGCGCGCGTTACGCGACAGGATGGCAATTTTCAAAGCCGGGAGACTCCGATGGGGCGGCATGCCCCGCCAGGCGGGGCATTCAATGATGTCGATGCTAGCGCGCCAGGGTCGCGCGATGGTGACGATTATGGGGCAGCGGCCTCACCCCGTGCCGACAACGCCCCGCAGGCTCGCGGTATAGGAAAGTGCCGGATCGACACGGATGCGGTCGAGCAGGGTCATGCGGCCCAGGAGCAGCGGGAACAGCATGTGCCGGCGGTCGTTGAGGTTCAGGTCGATCTCGAACCGTACACCAGCGATCTCGATCTCGGTGCGAATGAACCAGCGCATGTTGGCGTGACCACCAGAATCGCTCACCCGCCGCCGCCCCGTGGCCAGGGCCCGGCACGGCACCAGCACCGGATGGCTGCGCCGGCCGGTGCGGACATCGAAATCAAGCCAGGTATCGCTGCCCTCTTCCGATACCCGCAACGACTCCACATGCAGCGAACTGGACCGCGCCCCGGTGTCGAGCTTGGCCTTGAGCGAAGGGATGCCGAATGAGGGCAGCGCCAGCCGCTCACGCCAGCCGAGGGTGATGACTTCGGTCATGGGAATGCCGTCGGATTGGAGAGGCGCATCCGGGATGGTCCGGGGAGCAGGGTTGCGAAGGATAACTCTACACATCGGTCATCGGGTGAAGACGATGTGGGTCACGATCTCGCAAAGTGAAGCAAGGACGTGATGTCGTGCCTGTCAGCAGCGCCACATCGCTAACGCCTGGTTCGCAAGACGCAAATGTCCCAAACACCAGAAATCGTCCTAACCGGCCCACAACAGTGGAAGGCTTAGCCCCTGGCAGCCAAGGCAACAGCGTCGGCGCCCGCCGGGAAACACTGGCGGCCGATGACAAGGTCGGACGGAAGCTCCAGGACCTGGCCCTGGCGCATGACCGCGGGCAGGTCCGCTTCCACTACAGCCGCGATTGGTTGGCCGGCTCCCGGGCGTTCGCGCTCGATCCGGATCTCTCACTCGACGAACACCCCTTCTTTCCGAAACCAGAGCTGGGCAACTTCGGCATCTTCCTGGATTCATCGCCCGATCGCTGGGGCCGGACCCTGATGAAGCGCCGCGAGGCCTTCGCAACCATGGGTTCGTGCTCGGCGAAACAGGGTGGCGACTTGCCCCCGCCTTCGACGTCAACCCGAACATCGACAAGGCCGAACACGTCTTGAACCTTGACGACGCGGACGACCGTCCGAGCCTGGATATGGTCCTTGGCACGGCGATGTTCTACGGCCTCACTGACGACCAGGTCCGGCTGGCCGTGGAAGAAGTCATGGCGGCCGTCGATGGATGGCAGGACGTCGCGCACAAGGCTCATATCCCTGGCGCCGACATAAACCTGACCGCAGGAGCCTTTTCGGCCCATGCGCAGTTTCGTGCATCCGCAGGCTGACCCTCGCAAGAAGGAAGCAAGGAGAACGCCCAGTGCGATCGCAATCGTAGATGGAGCGGGTGAAGGGAATCGAACCCTCGTCAGTAGCTTGGGAAGCTACAGCTCTACCATTGAGCTACACCCGCGTGGGAGAGCGATGGTACCCCATGCATGCGGCGGGGTGGAACAACCACGACGGCGGCTGAACGGACAGCCAGGGCACATCCCCCTGCCCCCACCGGAGCGCATAATCGTCTTGCGGCGCGATGCGGGGGCATTGCCGCCATGGAGGCACAGATGACCGCTTCGGAAAGATTCCTGCTCGGCGTGGCGTTCGCCGCCATGGTCGCTACCGGCGCGCTGCACGCCCAGGACAACAGCACCTCCCCACAAGTGGCACGCATTTCCTACGTGCATGGCGATGCATCGCTGTTCGCCAACGGCGCCGGTCCCTGGGAACCGGCCAAGCTCAACCGGCCGCTGGCCCAGGGCGAACGCCTTGCCACCAAGGGCTCGTCGCTGGCCGAGGTGGATCTTGGCGGAACGGTGCTGCGGCTCGGCGGTACAAGTGAATTGGGGGTGTCGTCGCTCTCGCCGGCACAGGCCCGCTTCGCCCTGCCTTCGGGTGTGCTGCAGGTGAGCGTGCGTACCCTCAACCCGGGCCAGACCTTGGAAATCGATACCGACAAGGTTGCCGTACTGATCGATAAGCCAGGCCGCTATCGCTTCGAGGCTGGCAAGGCCTATACCGCCGTGAAACTGCGCGAAGGCAGCGCGTCTGCCTATGGCAAGGCGGCGGGACCCCTGACTTTGAAAGCCGGTCAAAGCTATCGCTTCGACAATGCCTCGCTGACGGCTCTGGCGGTGAGCGGGCTAGCACCATCGGATGCCTTCGACACCTGGACACTCGGCCGTGACGGGAGTTTCGTGGCGCCAGCCACCACGCAGTACGTGTCATCCGATACCGTCGGCTACCAGGATCTCGACCGCTACGGCACCTGGCAGGAAGATCCCCAGGATGGCGCCGTGTGGTATCCGAACGACGTGGCACAAGATTGGGAACCCTATGACTCAGGCTCCTGGGACTACGTCGATCCCTGGGGCTGGACCTACGTTGACGATCAGCCTTGGGGATTCGCGCCGTTCCACTACGGCACCTGGACCCACCGCCATGGCCGCTGGGGCTGGGTGCCCGGCCGCCGTCGACTGCACGATCCGGGCTTCGAGGCCGCCCAGGTACCGCCACCGCCCGGCCATGGACGCCCGGGACAATCGTGGGCGGCCGCCAATACACCGGCATCGAGTTTCCCTGAAATCCGGCGCTTCCAGCAGCACGCCAGCCAGCCCAACGGCCCCGCACCCGGCGATGGACGGTCGTGGGCGCAACGCGGTCATGACGGCCGGCCACACGATTTCAATGTCATGCGCGTACCTGACCGCAGTCCGCCCACGGTCGTTTCCACGGTGTCGCGCGTAAACCGCGACGCGGGCGCCAGCGCACGTCCAGGCCTGAGTTTCATCGCGCCAAACCCAGGGCAGATGCAGCAGGTCGCCCAGTCGCGGGCCCGGGTGGTCTCCACCAACGACATGCCACAGACCTCGGGCTTCGTGCCTCGCGTCCAGGGCGATGTGGTCCATACCTATCGCGGCAACCTCGATGGCGGTGCCAGGCCGCAGGTGCAATACATGAGCCGTCCGATCAGCCCGCCTGGCGATGGCTGGCAAGCAGGCAACGGACATGGCTGGCACGGTGGCAACGACAATGGCCCGCAGGGCGGCAACGGACATGGCGAGGGCAATGGCAACCATGGTGGCTGGCAGCGTCCACCACCGGCACAACCGGCGCCAGGAAACCAGGTACGCATGAGCGTGCCGGCGCGCACCGTCGAATCCAGGCCCGCCGGCAATGGCAACGGCAATGGCTCCAGGGGAGGCAACTCCGGGGTGGGTACCGTGCGGTAACCACGGCCTTCGGCCGCTACAATGCCCTGATGCAGATCGATTCCTTACAGCGCATCGGAGCCCTCCGATGAGCGACGACACTCCCTCGCCGATGATGCGGCGCATCCGCAGCTTCGTGCTGCGCGAAGGCCGCATGACCCCCGCCCAGCAACGTGCCTTCGACGACCACTGGGCGCGCTTCGGCCTGGATTACCAGGGCAAGGCGTGCCATCTGGATACCGCTTTCGGGCGCCAGGCGGCGCGGGTGCTGGAGATCGGCTTCGGCAACGGCGAGGCCCTGGCCTGGGCCTCTGAACACGACAAGGCGCGCGACTACCTCGGCGTGGAAGTGCATGGCCCGGGTGTCGGCCGCCTGATGAATACCCTGGCTGCACGCGATGCCGCCAACGTACGCATCTACAAGCACGACGCGGTGGAAGTGCTCGAGCGGGAGATCCCCGCCGGATCGCTGTCCGAAGTGCGCATCTGGTTTCCCGACCCCTGGCACAAGAAGCGCCACAACAAGCGCCGCCTGGTGCAGCCGGACTTCGTCGCCATGCTTGCCACACGCATGGTCCCCGGCGGCCTGCTGCACCTGGCCACTGATTGGCAGGAGTACGCCGAGCACATGCTCGACGTGATGGAAGCGGCGCCTGCATGGACAAACCGCCTGGGTTCGCGTGCGGTGGCGCCGCGACCGGACTGGCGCATCGAGACCCACTTCGAACGGCGGGGCTTGAAGCTCGGGCACGGTGTCTGGGATTTTCTTTACGAAGTGAATTGAGCACCAAGTCAGCCTGGAGTCGGTAGCCGCGCGTATACTCACCGGCACGAACCTTCCTTCGCCTTGGCCAGGATTGCCGGCACGTGGCATTGACCCTCACCCCCGAAATGATCCTGGTGCTCGGGCTGGTGGGCTTCACCATGCTGATGCTGGTGCTGGAGTGGATCCGCGCCGATCTCGTCGCCCTGCTGGTGGTGGTCACCATCGGACTCACCGGCCTGATCCCCGGCGAGCAGGTGTTCAAGGGGTTCGCCGGCAACGCCGTGATCGCCATCATCGCGATCATGATCATGGGCGCAGGGCTCGACCGCGCCGGCGTGCTGAACCTGACCGCTTCGTTCGTGATGCGCATGGCGCGCGGCGTGGAATCGCGCCTGGGCGTGGTGGTGAACAGCGTCACCAGCCTTTTCAGCGCACTGATTCCCAGCCAGGCCCTCGCCGCGCTGATGATCCCGGTCACCAGCCGCCTTTCCGCCCGCACCGGCGTGCCGATGTCCCGCCTTCTGCTGCCGATGGCGTTCTGCATCCTCACCGGCACCAACACCACGCTGATCGCGAACTCCCCGCTGATCGTGTTGAACGACCTGATCGCCAGCGCGAATGCGAACCTGCCACCGGGCGCGCACACCATCCCCAAGTTCGGCCTTTTCAGCGTCACACCCGTGGGCCTGGTGCTGGCAGTGGCGGGCATTGCCTTCTTCTACTTCTTCAGTCGAAAGCTGCTGCCCGACCGCGAGGACGACCGCCTGAAGGTCACGCCGGGCCGCACGGAGAGCTACTTCGCCGATACGTATGGTATCGCCGGCGAGCCTGCTGAACTCACCGTCACCGCCGAGAGCCCGCTGGTGGGCATGAGCATCGGCGAAACCGAGCAACTGCATGGCGCGCCCCTGATCCTTGCCATCAAGAACGGCAACGAGGCGCGCATGGCGCCGCCTTCCGACCAGATGATCTGGGTGGGCACGGTGCTTGGCGTGCTGGGCCCGCGCGATGAAGTGAACGCGTTTGCCAACAACCAGCTTTGCCGCGTGTCCACGCGCATGCGCCAGCTGGGCGAACAGTTCAACTCCAGCCGTGCGGGCATTTCCGAGGCAGTGATCCCGCCCAGCTCAAGGTTCCTGAAGCAGTCGGTGGGCGAGCTTCGCCTGCGCAAGCGCTTCGGCATCTCGGTGCTGGCGGTGAACCGCGGCGACCAGGTTTTCCGCGAGGACGTCCGCGCGGTGAGCCTGCGCGCCGGCGACACCCTGGTGCTGCACAGCAACTGGCGCGACCTGCTGCTGGCCCAGGAAGACCGCGACCTGGTGGTGGTGACCGACATCCCCAAGGAAGAACAACGCCCCGGCAAGATCTGGCAAGCCGTGGGGTTCTTCCTGCTGGCCAAATGCCTGGCGCTGTTTACCAACCTGGATCTTTCCATCGCCATGATGACCGGCGCGGTGGGCATGCTGCTGACCGGCGTGCTGAACATGGACGAGGCTTACAAGGCGATCAACTGGAAGACCATCTTCGTGACCGCGTGTCTTATCCCGTTGGGCTGGTCGATGGATTCCACCGGCACCGCCTCGTGGATCGCGCAGGAGGTGCTGCACGTGCTCGGCGGCGCGCCACAATGGACCCTGCAGCTGTCCATCGCGATACTCACGCTGATGTTCTCGCAGGTGATGTCGAACGTGGGCGCGACGGTGATGATGGTGCCGATCGCCATCAGCGTGGCGGTGACGACCGGCGGCAATCCATCGGCCTATGCACTGATCGTGGCGGTGTCCTCGTCCAATACCTTCCTGCTGCCTTCGGGCCATCCGGCACTGATGATGGTGGCGGGCCCCGGCGGCTACCGCGCCACGGATTTCCTGCGCGCCGGCCTGCCACTGACCATCCTGGTATTGGTGCTTACCCTGGTGTGCGTCAACCTGATGTACCGCTAGAGCTCAAGAAGCATCCGCGCCGCGCCCCAGCACCACCGCCTGGTTACTTACATGCACTTCCACCGGCCGCAGGTGTTCGCCGCGGCACGGCCCCATGGTGCACAAGCCGCTGGCCGTGGCGAAACTCGCGCCATGCGCGGCGCACACCAACACACCGGACTTGACCAGGAACTGCCCTGGCGCCCAGTCCAGCCGACGTCCCGCATGCGGGCAGACATTGAGATAGGCGCGCACGTGCCCGCCTTCGCGCAGCACGATGATGGAGTCCTCACCGTCGGCCAGGACAGCGTCCGCGGCGATGGCGCCGCCGTCGGGGATATCCTCGAGCAGGCACAGGGTTTGCCCGGGGGAAATACTAACCATGGCACTTGCCTCGCGGGGCATTTGGCCCCAAGGTTACAGTTCAATGAACCCATCATTGTGCCATACGGATTTTTAACGATGCGCTTCAACTTCCCGCCCATCCGCCGGTCCCGCCACCCGCTCGTCCGCGCGCTGTCCGTACTTGCGGGCCTGGCCGTGGTTGGTGTGCTGATGGTCTTCGGTGTGGTGGTGCTGGGCGTGTTAGTTGTCGGTGGCAGCGTGTTGATGGCCGTGCGCCACTGGAAACTCTCCCGCCAGCCGCAAGCGGCACGTACCCAGCGTCCGGCAAACGTGCTCGAAGGCGAGTACGTGGTACTGCGCAACGGCTGATACCCCGGCATGGCGTCCGCCGTGCCTTGAACCAGATTGATGGCTGCCGCGCATTCGCCGCGCTACTGCGGCGTGCCTGTCATCGCTATCGTGGCTGTTCGAATTGTCTAAAGAGCCCGACATGGATACCCGCGTCAGCGTCCACGCCCCGCACGATGTCGTTGCCACCACGGGCCAGCCCGTGCCGGCCCGCCCGTGGCTGGTACCCCTGGCGATGCTCGCGCTGTATGTGATCTGGGGATCCACCTACCTTGCCATCCGCTTCGCGCTGGAAAGCTATCCGCCGTTCCTTCTGTCGGGCATCCGCTTCCTCATCGCCGGACTGGGTTTGTTGACCGTCCTGGTGGTGCGCGGCGCGGCGCTGCCCACGGCGCGGCAGTGGCGCAATGCAGCCGTTACCGGCGTGCTGTTGCTGGGCATGGGCAACGGCCTGGTGTGTTTCGCCGAAGGCAGCGTGAGCTCAGGGATCGCTGCAGTAGCCGTGGCCAGCATGCCGCTGTTCGCCGCGGTGTATTCAGGCATGTATGGGCAATGGCCGACACGGCGCGAGACGCTGGGACTTGCCGTGGGTTTCATCGGCGTACTCGTGCTCAACCTGGGCTCCGGCCTGTCGAGCTCGCGTATCGGCGCCTTCGCCCTGATTTTTGCAGCCAGCGCGTGGGCTTTTGGTTCGGTCTGGAGCAAGCGGCAGGACATGCCATCAGGACCAATGAACACCGCCGCGCAAATGACCTGCGCCAGTGTCGCGCTGATCATCTTCGCGCTTTCGCTTGGCGAACGCATGCCGGCCCATCCCACGGCGCGCGCAACGATGGCGCTGGCCTACCTGGTGGTTTTCGGATCCATCATCGCCTTCAGCGCCTACCTCTATGTACTGAAGACGGTGCGCCCGGCCGTGGCTACCAGCTACGCCTATGTGAATCCGCCCGTGGCGGTGCTGTTCGGTGTATTGCTGGCGGGCGAAACCGTGGGCCCGTTCGACCTGGCCGGCATGGCGATCATCCTGGTCGGTGTGGGCATCATCACCCTGCTGCGGGCGCGTTAACCGGACAGCCAACGATGATGCCCCGGGACGGTAGACCAACCATCTGCCCCAGGGCGCTATCGTTACTGGCTGCTGGAGGGCACCTGCCCGTTGGCGAAGTAAGGCCGGATGGATGGCCAGATCACCTCGATGGCATTGCCCTGGTTAAGGCCGCCATCACTCGAATTGTGCAGGACGCGCGCGCGATGGCTTTGGCGATCGATAACAGGGGAACCTGAACTGCCGCCCTCGGTGTCGCATGCATACCGCCTCATGTTGCCCGCGCTCGACGCAATGCTGCAGGAGCGACCGGCATCGTCCATACGGGCAATTTGCTTCGGACGTCCGCCGCCGTGTTGCGGAATGTAGATGGGCTGGCCCACCGCCAGCGGGGTGACGTCCAGGCCGAGGTAGCCGTACCTTGCGACCTTGCCTGAGGAAAATTCCTGGGCGTTGAGCGCGAACAACTGGAAATCGCGTCCTGCATCCCCCACCAGACGCTCCCCGCCACGCACCTTCGTGCCCGCTGTCGTAGCGTTGCTGCCGCCGCACACGGCGTGCTCATGGCCAAACCAGAGTTCGAAATCGGCCGGGTTCTGGTGGTTGCCGATGACATGGTGGTTGGTCAGCATGCGGTTCTCCGCACCCACCCGCCATGCCGTGCCCACATAACCGAAGCCATACACCCGCGCGACTGCCTGCGAGCGGCGATACATGGTTGCATCGGTGGCCAGCACGCACGCGGGCCGCTCACGCTGGTCGGCGCCGATGACCGCTCGCGAAGTGATGCTGGCGAAACCGACATCGACGCTATCCACGACCAGGGAGAATGCGCGACCGGCATTACTACCGTCGTGGCGCATGGTGACGGTCGTCGTGTCGCCTTCCACAGACGCGGCATAGTAGCCCTCCCCGGTGCTCCCCGAGGCTACGTCGTCGGCATCGAATCGATCCACTACCTCACCGGACGCATTGGTCAGTTCCACCCATGCGCCATCGGGAATATAGGCCGTTGAAAAATGCAGGCGGAGGAACGTGGCGCCCGGGCGCGAGACAACCATCGACGGCGAGTGGCCTGGTGCCAGCCATCCGTTGAGCCTCTGCGACGCTTCCTCGATGTTGGCTACGCGTACCGGTAGCTGCACGTCCGGATCGACGGGCCCGGCGAGGCTTGAAGATGCACCGGCCATCGACAGCATGCCTGCGGTCAGGCAGAAAAGGTGGATCGATCGCATGAATTTCTCCAGGGAAAGTGGGGCGCATCATTGCGCCCCACCAGACTGCCCCTGGAACAACGACAGACATGTCGTCGAGCCTCCCGTTCGGGACGACGACTTATCCCGTCGAACGACGTGGATGGCCTGTCGTCGGGTCAACGCATGCCTACAACTCGCGCAAGGCCGTCGTCACCGGCAACCGTGCCGCGCGCACTGCGGGGAACAGGCCACCGATGAAGCCGATCGCCAGTGCCCACTTGATGCCCGTCCATAACAGTGCGCCGGTGACCTTCAACTCGAAGCTCAATTGCCCGACGGTACCCGCGGCAAGTGTCGATGCGCTATATCCGTTGAAGATCGCCCACGCCAGCACCCCGCCGATGATCCCACCGATCAATGCAAGCAACATGGTCTCGAGCATGATCGCCACCACCACCGGCAGGCCGCGGAAGCCGATGGCGCGCAAGGTGGCGATTTCCCGTGCACGGGCGGCCACGGCGGCGAACATGGTATTGAGCGCGCCGAACATGGCGCCGATGGCCATGATCAGGCCCACCGTGATACCCATCCAGCGAATCACCTTGGCCGTGCCCTCGGATTGCTTGCTGAAATAGTCCAGGGTGGTATCTACATCCACTTTCAGCTGCGGGTTACCTTCCAGCGACGATTTGAACGCGGCGAATTTCGACGGGTCGGCAAGCTTTACCGTGACCGATGCACGGCTGCTGCCGCGACGGTAGGTGTCGGCAACGACGCTGGCATCTCCCCACAGTTCCGAATCCATCGCATTGTCGGCTGCGAACACGCCCACCACCGTCCAGACCTGGCTGCCCAGGCGGATCTCGTGGCCAGGGATCATTCCGGCGAACTGCTTCGCCGCGCCCTTGCCAACAATCAGTTCGCGCATGCCCGGTTTGAAGTTGCGCCCTTGGATGATCTTCACTTCCGGGCGAACGGCCCAGACCTGTTCACCCACGCCACGCAACTGCACGCTGCCTTCGTCGTCCGTAGTGCTGCCCTTGATGGGCAGGTTCGCCGCCACGACGATCTCGGGCGAGGCCAGCGGCTTGCCCTTGGCGTCCTGCGCTATGCCTTCCGCCTGGGGGATCAGCACGACACTGTCGTGGTCGAGCACCGACATCACTTCCGACGCCGAGGATCCGCGCATGACGATGGCGGTGTCGTTGCTGCCAGTCTTGCGCAGGGTCTGGCTGTAACCTTCGCCCATGGCCAGCAGCGCCACCAGCACGCCCACCACGCCGGCGATGCCGATGACGATGACCGAAGCCGAGCCCAGGCGCTGGCGCAGCGTACTGATACCCACCGCAGTGACCGAAGCGGCCTGCCTGCCGCGGCGGGTGAACAGCATCCATACCGCCACCGCCACCGCCAGGACGACGGCGCCCCACCAGGGCAGGACGATCCAGACAGCGATGAAAGCAGCCAATAGAACGAGCAAACCAAGATTGATCAGGAATCGCATGTGGTTCTCCTAGCGTCCGGCCAGCGCATCGACGATATTCAGGCGCATGGCGCGCAAGGCGGGCAGCAGGCCCACCAGCACACCGATCGCCAGCATCAATCCCAGGCCCATCGCCCATGTGTTGGCGCCCACGCCGGGCAGGTTCAGCATGCCGCCACTGCCGGCCACCAGTATCGGCACCAGTACGGTCACCAGGCCGAGCCCGATCACGCCACCAAGCAACACCAGCAGGATCGATTCGGCCAGCACCATGCCCAGCACGCTGCCGTTGGAAAAACCGATGGTCTTGAGCACCGCCAGTTCGTTCGTGCGCTCACGCACCGCCTGCATCATCGTGTTGCCTGACAGCAGCAGCAGGGTGAAGAACACCGCGCCCATGATGGATCCCACGATCAGGCCGATGTCGGCCAGCTGCTTCATCCAGCTGGCGGTGGCGGCCTGTTCGGTTTGCGTACGGGTTTCGTGATCGGAGTTGGCCGAGATCGCGTCGATGGCCTTGGCCACCCGGTCGGCCTGGTTAACATCGGTGACGCGGGTGACATACCAGCCGACGGCGCCGCGGTTGTACGGCGTGGTCTCATCGAAGTACTTCCAGTGCAGCAACATCATGGCATCGAAGAAGCCACCGGCTTTCTTGTCCTTCGAATGCAGGATGCCGACGACATCGAAAGTCCAGTTCTTGTCGCCCTGCCTGTTGGGGAAGATGGTGGACTGCATCGGGATCTTGTCGCCGACCTTCCAGCCGAAATGCTTGGCCAGCTTTTCGCCCACCAGCACACCGGTACGCGTGTCGTGGAAGGCCTTGCGCTCAGCGGCGCTCACTTCTATCTCGGGATAGAGGTCGATGTAATTGTCATCCACCGCGAAACTGAAAACCTGGTTGTGTGGATCCTGATAGGCCCCGCCGAACCAGTTGGCGTAGGTCACCATCTTCACCCCGGGCACCTGGGTAATCTGCGCTTCGAGCGATGAGGGCAAGGTCTGGATGAACGACAGCTTCGAACCCGTCTGCAGGCGCTGCGCGCCGTTGGCGCTTTGCCCGGCCTGGTTGAACGAAGTGCGCACGGCATCGAGCATGCCGAACAACACGAACGCGGTGATGATGGAAACCAGGGTAAGAATGGTGCGGGTCTTGCGCCGGAAAAGCGCCGCCCATACCAGGTGCAGGTATTTCATGACCGGCTCCTTTTAGGCAGTTGCCTGTTCGACCAGGGTGCCCTTGTCCAGGTGCAGGATGTGATTGGCAGCCTCGGCGGCCTTGGGGTCGTGGGTGACCATCACGATGGTCTTGCCGTGCTCGCGATTGAGCTCGCGCAGCAGGCCCAGCACTTCCTCGGCCGATTGTCGGTCCAGGTCGCCCGTGGGTTCGTCGCACACCAGCAAGGTGGGATCGGAAACAATCGCCCGGGCAATGGCCACGCGCTGTTGCTGGCCGCCGGACAATTCGCTGGGCTTGTGCGAGGAACGGTCTTCCAGTCCCACCAGCTTCAGCGCAACGGCGGCGTTCTGCTTGCGCTGCGACGACGAAAGCTTGGTCAACAGCAAAGGCAGTTCCACGTTGCGCTGTGCCGAGAGCATCGGCATCAGGTTGTAGAACTGGAATACAAATCCCACGTGCTGCGCGCGCCAGCGTGCCAGGGCGCCGCCGCCGAGTTGGTCGATGCGCTGGCCGCCTACCGTGAGGCTGCCACCGGTGGGCGAATCCAGGCCACCGATGAGGTTCAGCAGGGTGGTCTTGCCCGAGCCCGACGGGCCCATCAGCGCGAGGAAATCACCCTGCTCGATGGCAAGGTCGACGCCGTGCAGTACTTCCACTTTCTGCTTGCCGCGCTCATACACTTTGCTGACGTCGCGGATGTCGATAAGCGTACCCATGGTCCTCTCCCGATCGGTGCGCCGGCTTACGTACCGGCAAGGTAAAGCGTTGGTTGAATGGATGTCGCGGTTCAGGGCGTTTTCGCAGGCGTCACAGCGGCGCCGTCGTGAAGTTCGTCTGCTGGCGACACCACCACGGTGTCCCCGGCATTCACCGCCGAGGGCAGCAGGCGAAGCTCGCCATAACTCTGCGTGGCGGGTGTCACCGCGTGCTGGTGCGCGCGGTCATCGGCCACCACGAACACCACGTCGTGGCCATCGCGCTGCACGATCGCCTTGGCCGGCACCAGCACGCCCTTGGGTGCGGCGGTCTGCACGGGACGCGCATTCAGGAAGGACACGCGCACGCCCATGTCGGGGACAATGCGTTCGTCCTTTGTTTCCAGTGCCACGCGCACCTTCACCGTGGCCTTGCCGCGGTCGGCGGCAGGGACGATGGCGATCACGTGGGCGGGGATTTTCCAGTCGGGGTAGGCATCCAGGATGGCCTCGGCCGCCATGTCGGGCTTGACGCGGCCGATATAGGCCTCGTTGACATCCACATCGATCTCGAGCGAATCCATGTCGACGATGGTGCCCACGCCCGTGCGGGTAAAGCCGCCACCGGCCGATAGCGGCGAAACGATTTCACCCACCTGCGCCGCCTTGTCGGTGATCACGCCGTCGAAGGGCGCGCGCACCACGGTGTAGTCGTAGTTCACCTGGGCCACGTTCACCTGCGCCTGCGCCGAATCCGCCTGGCGCTGGGCCGAATGCAACTGGGCCACCAGGGCATCGGTGGTGGCACGCTGCTGTTCGGCGGACTGTTTCGACACCAGGCCACGCGTCGCCAGGGCATCGGCGCGGACGACATCGCGGCGCGCCTGTTCGAGCTGGGTCAAGACCTGGACCGCCTGGGCGCGGCTCGCCTGGGCGCTGGCCTTGGCGGCATCGAGGGCGGCGCGGTAGCCATTGTCATCCAGGCGGGCAAGTACCTGGCCCTTCTTCACCCGGTCGCCTTCCTCGATCAGCACGTCGGTTAGGGTGCCGGTGATCTGCGCCGACACCGTGGCCTGGCGGCGCGCGGTGATGTAACCGGTGGCCTGAAGCACGGAGCCGGCGCCCGATTGCGACGTCGGTGCCGTGGCCTGGGCCGTCTGCACGGGCAACGCCTTGCTGCCCAGCAGCCACCAGGCGACAGCGGCGCCGATGGCCAGCACCAGCACGACCACGCCGACGATGATGGCTATCTTCCATCCGTTCCCACCGCCATGCACCTCACGCTGGGCGTGGTCGATGCGCAGCTGCTTCAAGAGTTCCGCGTTGCTCATCCCTTTCCCTTTCCCTTTAGATCCGCGTGGGCATGCCACGCACGGCGCCGTGGGTGCTGGCGATGTTGCCTAGCTTGGCCGATGGCCGGCGCCCGGGTAATGGCGCCCGATCAACCGCCTTCGATGACAGCTGTCATTTATGCGGATGCCCCTTCGAACACACTCCGCCCGGCAGGATACGGGGCGGGGCGGGTAAAAACACGACCTGGCACATCTATGCCTAGGCAGGTATTTGCTCCGGAGGATGAACCTGTCACGACAGGTTTGACAGCCCCGGCACCCCCGCGCACGATGCATCGTCCCCCATGGCTGAAGTACTTCACATCACATGAACTATGCATTGCCCGTTCCCCCGATCCCGTCCGTCGCCATCGACGGCCTGCCCCTGCGCTTCCCGGTTCGCCGCGTCTTCTGCATTGGCCGGAACTACGCTGAGCACGCGAAGGAGATGGGCGGCAGCGTGGACAAGGCCAGCCCGATGTTCTTCGCCAAGCCTGCCGATGCCCTGGTGACCGATGGCGCGGACGTACCCTACCCCCTGGCGACGTCCGACCTGCATCACGAGGTGGAGATGGTGGTGGCGCTGAAGGACGGCGGAAGCAATATCGATCCTGTCGACGCCCAGGCACTGGTCTACGGTTATGCCATCGGCCTGGACCTGACCCGCCGCGACCTGCAAGCTGCCGCCAAGGCCAAGGGCGCGCCGTGGGATACCGCCAAGGGGTTTGATCACTCCGCGCCGATATCGAAGCTGGTGCTGGCTGATCGCGCCCATGTGAACGGCGACACGCCCATCACGTTGTTCGTCAATGGTGAAAAGCGCCAGTCGGCTACCCTGGGTGACATGGTGCATTCGGTACCTGAGATCATCGCCGCGTTGTCGAAGCTGTACGAGCTGAAGGCCGGCGACCTCATCTACACCGGCACACCCGCCGGTGTCGCCGCCCTGCAGCGTGGCGATCGCTTTGAAGCTACGCTGGGTAACATCGTTTCACTGGAAGGTCGCATCACCTGAGGCGTTTTGCACTATTACCACATGCCGGTCCTTAAGCTTCGTGTTCGACACCATCCCTTTTGCCTCCCGAGGAGACATCGATGAGCTTCGCCGCCGAATTCAAGAAATTCGCCCTGCGCGGAAATGTGATTGACCTGGCCGTGGGTGTGGTGATCGGTGCCGCGTTCGGCAAGATCGTCACCTCGCTGGTGGACAACATCATCATGCCGCCGATCGGCTACCTCATCGGTGGCATCGATTTTTCCAGCTACAAATGGGTACTGCAGCCGGCGAACGCCGCCGCCAAGACCGCCGAAGTGGCAGTGCAGTACGGTGTGTTCATCAACGTGATCATCCAGTTCGCGATCGTCGCACTGGCGATCTTCATGGTGGTCAAGTTGATCAACCGGCTTACACGCCACGAGGAAGCGGTGGCTCCGCCCACCGCCGACCAGGTGCTGTTGACCGAGATCCGCGACCTGCTCAAGAGGCAACAGGAACTGCCATAGGTCACGGCCGCGACCTGGCTCCGATGGCGGCATAATCGAGGTTTCACCTGACGGGGAATATCGATGCGTCGCCATTTTCGCCTTACCGCCCTGGCTGCGGGCCTGGTCTTCGCCAGCGGCGCCTTTGCCGCCAGTCCCACCACCATTCCCGCCGACGCCGTTGCTGCGGCGACCACCCTGCGCGACAAGGCCATGGCCGACGATACCGCCTATAACGTGGTGTCTTCGCTTACCACGGAAGTGGGCGAGCGCCTGGCAGGTTCCCCGGCGGACCAGCGCGGCCGTGACTGGGCCGTGGCCAAGTTCAAGGCACTGGGCTTCGACAAGGTATACGTGGAACCCGTGACCTTCCCACTGTGGGAGCGTCATTCCGAACATGCTGCCATCGTTGGCGAACATGCGCAGAATCTTGCGCTGACCGCGCTGGGTTATTCCGCCGGCACACCCGCGGGCGGCCTCACCGCCGAGGTCGTGGCGTTTCCCACCCTGCAGGCGCTGAAGGATGCCGATCCGGCGACCATCAAGGGCAAGATCGTTTTCCTCGATGCGAAGATGACCCGCCAGAAGGACGGCCACGACTACGGCATCGGCTCGCCGCAGCGCACGCAAGGCCCGGTGATCGCCGCCTCCAAGGGCGCGGCCGCGACCCTGGTCCGTTCGGCCGGTACCGATACCCATAGCCGCACGCCGCATACGGGCGTGACCGGTTTCACCGATCCGGCCAAGGCCATCCCCGCCGCTGCGCTGTCGCTGCCCGATGCCGACCAGCTCGATCGCCTGCTGGCGCTGGGCAAGCCGCTTCAAATCAAGCTCGACCTCGATGTCGGCTTCAAGGGCACGTACACCGGCGCCAACGTGATCGGTGAGATCACCGGCAAGAAGCACCCCAACGAAGTGGTGGCCATCGGCGGCCACCTGGATTCATGGGACCTGGGCACCGGCGCGATCGACGACGGCGCAGGTGTGGCCATTGCCATGGCCGCGGCCAAGTTGATCCACGACATGCCCCAGCGTCCGGACCGCACCATCCGTGTGATCGCCTTCGCCAACGAGGAAATGGGCCTGTGGGGCGGCCGCGCCTACGCCGACAAACATGCCGGCGAAGTGGCGAAGTTCCAGCTGGGTACCGAATCGGACTTCGGCTCAGGTCCGGTGTGGCGCATGACCGCCAGCGTGAAGCCCGAAGCCCGCGGCGCCATCGAGCAGATCGCCAAGGTGCTCGAGCCGATCGGCGTAGCCTACGATGCAAACAAGCCCGGCGGTGGCGGTTCGGACCTCTCGCAGATGCACGGCAAGGGCATGGCCGCACTGTCGCTCACCCAGGACGGCACCACTTATTTCGACTTCCACCACAACGCCAACGACACCCTGGACAAGATCGATCCGAAGGAACTGGCGCAGAACGTGGCGGTGTATGCCACGTTCGCTTACATGGCCGCCCAGGCGAAGGGTGACTTCGGTTCAGCGCCGGGTGCCTTCGCCAAGGATGGGGCGCACGACTAGCCCCAGGACATGACCGGCTGGCGTACCGCGACGTTCAGCCGGTTCCACACGTTGATATTGGCGATGGCCACGATCAACGCGGCGCGGGCCTTTTCGTCGTAGTGCGCGGTGATGCCGTCCCAGACATGATCCGGGACGGCATCGGATTGATCGGCCAGGCGGGTCATCGACTCGGCCAGGGCCAACGCCGCGCGTTCGCTTTCGGAAAAGAACGGCGCCTCGCGCCAGGCGGCCACCGAAAACAGGCGCTCGTCCGTTTCGCCTTTCTTGCGGGCCATCCGCCAGTGCATGTCCACGCAGGCGCTGCAGCCGTTGAGCTGGCTGGCGCGCAGTTCCACTAGGTCCAGCGTGGCCTCGGCAACGCCCTGCCCTTCGGTTGTTTTCTTCAGCGCCATCAGCGCCTCCCTGGCCTCGGGGATGACCAGCGCCGGATTCGTCATGCGTGCTTTCATGGTATTTCCTCGTCACATGTGTGTTGTGGGGTACGTCTGACAGGTAGACGAACCGACGAAGGAAAACGTGACCGATGAACAACGACGACATCCTGGCCCGGGCTTTCGATGCCCAGCGCAGCCACCTGAACGCAGTGGCTTACCGCATGCTGGGCTCGGCGAGCGAAGCCGAAGACGCCGTACAGGAAGCCTGGTTCCGGCTGGGACGACAGGGTGAAGCAGTGGACAACCTGCGCGCATGGCTTACCACGGTGGTGAGCCGCATCTGCCTGGATACGCTGCGAGCACGGCGGGCGCGAGCTGAAGACACGCTGGACGAAGGCGACGATGCCCAGCTGCCGAACCACGATCGCGGCGCGGATCCGGAACACCAGGCGATGCTGGCCGATGCGATTGGCCCGGCGATGTTGGTCGTGCTGGACACGCTGGCGCCATCGGAGCGCCTGGCCTACGTGTTGCACGACATGTTCGGCGTGAACTTCGAGGACATCGCGGTGATCGTCGGTCGTTCTCCCGATGCTGCACGGCAGTTGGCCAGCCGCGGACGTCGCCGCGTGCAGGGCCTGGGTACGCGGCGCGCAGGCACCAGCGAAGTACGGCGTGCCATCGTCGAGGCTTTCCTGAAGGCCTCGCGCGAAGGCGACTTCGGCGCGTTGCTGTCACTGCTGGATCCTGAGGTGGTGCTCCGCGCCGATGCCGCTGCCGTAGCCGCCTCGCTGGCTGCCCCGTCGGGGGCACCAAAGATCGCGCGCGAGATACGGGGTGCCCACCAGGTGGCGGACGTGTTCCATGGACGCGCGCGCGCGGCCCAGGTGGCGCTGGTGGATAACGCCTACAGCGCAGCCTACGCGCCGGACGGCAACATCTTCACCGTGTTCGATTTTGTCATCGAGAACGGCCGCATCACCGGCATCAACGTGGTGGTGGACAAGGACATCCTGGCCACCATGGACGTGCAGCTGGTTTGATGCACAGCCGGCGGATGGTGCGGATGAACCATCCAGCCAACCTGCCGACCGGGCATCGCCGCATCGGGCGTGCAACATCATGCCAAGCCAGGAACCGTTTGAACACGATCCGATGGTCTTGCTTATGCCTCAGCCGGCGGTCCCACCTTCTCTTTCTTCTTCCGCCGCCCCATCGCCTCGGCGGCACGCGACATGTACACGTAGACCACCGGCGTCAGGTACAGGGTGAGTACCTGCGACACCAGCAGGCCACCGACCACGGCCAGGCCCAGCGGGCGACGCGTGGATGCACCGGCGCCCAGGCCCAGGGCGATGGGCAGGGTGCCTGCGAAAGCCGACATGGTGGTCATCATGATCGGGCGGAAACGCACCTGGCAGGCCTCGTAGATCGCCTGCGACGGCGTGATATCGCCATGGCGCTGACGTTCCAGGGCGAAGTCGATCATCATGATCGCGTTCTTCTTGACGATACCCACCAGCATCACGATGCCGACGAAGGCGAAAAGATCGAGCGTGGCGTTGAAGATTTCCAGTGTCAGCAGCGCACCCACCGCCGCGGCCGGCAGGCCGGAGAGAATGGTCAGCGGATGGATGAAACTCTCGTACAGGATGCCCAGCACCAGGTAGATCACGAACACCGCCAGCAACAGCAGCAGGCCCATGCCCTTCATCGAATCCTGGAAGGCCTGCGCCGTGCCCTGGATGCTGCCGTTGATGGTGGCCGGCAGTCCCATCTTGTTCATTGCGCCGTTGATGCTGCCCACCGCTTCACTCAAGGAAACACCGGGGGCGAGATTGAACGACACCGTTACCGCCGGCAGCTGGCCCTGGTGGTTCACCGTGAGCGCTTCAGGCTTGCGTTCAAAATGCGCCACGGTATCGAGCGGCACCAGCGCGCCTGCGTCGCTGGTGACATATATCCTCGACAGCACGCTGGTGTCGCTCTGCATGCGCCGCTCCACTTCCATGATCACCCAGTACTGGGTGGCCGCGCCGTAGATGGTGGAAATCTGGTTGGCGCCGAAAGCGCTGCCCAGCGCCGTCTGCACCTGGTTCATGGTCAGGCCCAGGGTGGCCAGTTTGTCGCGGTCCACCACCACGTTCATCGATGGGCTGTTGAGGTCGAGATCGGTGGTGACGTCCTGAAAGCCCGGCAGGCCCTCGAAAGCGTTGAGCACCTTGCCCGACCAGTCGTACAGCGACTGAAGTTCCGTCGATTGCAGCGTGTACTGGTATTGCGCCTTCGACTGGCGGCCGCCGATCTGGATCGCCGGCGGGTTCTGGATATATGTGCGGATACCGGGGATGGCAGCGTATTTCTTGCGCAGCGACTGGATCAGGTCGTCCACACCCAGGTCGCGCTGGCCAGCATCCTTCAGGCGCAGGAACAGCGAACCGTTATTGGCCGTGGCGCGCGAGCCGCCGGCCCCCACCGACGACATGTACGAGTCGATGTTCGGGTCGTTGCCGGTGAGTTCGGCGATCTCCTGCTGCCGTGCAGCCATGGCGGCGAAGGAAATGTCCGTCGGGCCTTCAACGGTGACGCGAAGCTGGCCGGTGTCACCGGCCGGGATGAAATCCTTCGGCACCACGTAGAACAACAGCCCAGTGGCCAGCAGGCTCAGTACAAACCCCGTCATCACCAGCCGTGGGCGCGCCATGGCCCATGCCAGGCTGGTCCCGTAGCCGTGGCTGACCGCACTGAACCCGCGGTCGAACATGCGTACGATCCATGCAGGCTTCGCATCGTGGTCGTGCTTTAGGAACCGGCTGCAAAGCAGGGGCGTGAGGGTGACCGACACCACGCCTGAAATCAGGATCGCCACCGAGATGGTGACGGCGAATTCATGGAACAGGCGGCCGATGATGCCCCCCATGAACATCACCGGGATGAACACGGCGATCAGCGATAGCGTCATCGAGATGATGGTGAAACCAATCTCGTTGGAGCCCCTCACCGAGGCTTCGAAAGGCTGCTCGCCGGCCTCGATATGCCGGATGATGTTCTCCAGCATCACGATGGCATCGTCCACGACGAAACCCACGGCCAAGGTCAACGCCAGCAGGGAAAGATTGTCCAGGCTGTATCCGAGGGCGAACATCACGCCGAAGGTGCCGATCACCGAGATCGGCAGGGCGATGGCCGGGATCAGGGTGGCTGACGCATTGCCCAGGAACAGGTAGATCACCAGTACCACCAGCACGCCGGCCAGGATCAGGGTGAACTGCACGTCGTGCACGGAATTGCGGATCGATTCGGAGCGATCGTAGAGCACATCCAGTTTGACCGACGGGGGCAAGGTGGCTCGGAAGCCCGGCAAGGTGGCCTTGATGCGGTCCACTGTTTCCACCGTGTTGGCACCGGGCTGGCGCTGGATCGCCAGCACGATGGCGCGCTCACCGTTGTACCAGGCGGCCACCTGGTCGTTCTGCACGCTGTCCTTGGCGGTGGCAAGGTCCTTCAGGCGCACGGGCGCGCCGTTGCGGTAAGCGACTACGATGTCGTTGTAGGGCCCTGCCTTCATCAACTGGCCGTCGGAACGGATCGACAGCAACTGGCGCTGGCCGTTGAGCGAACCGGTGGCCTTGTTCACATTGGCATTGGCGATCGCCGTCTGCAGCTGGTCGATGCCGATGCCGGTGGCAGCCAGGCGATCAGGGTCCACGCTCACGCGCACGGCGTATTTCTGCGAGCCGTACACGTTCACCTGGGCCACGCCGTCGAGCATCGACAGCTGCTGGGCAAGCTCGGTTTCGGCGTAGTCGTCTACTGTGGACAGCGGCAGGGTGGTCGAACTCATCACCAGGTTAAGGATGGAGGCATCGGCCGGGTTCACCTTGCGATAGGTGGGCGGCGTGGGCATCTCCTGCGGCAACTGGCGCTGCGCGGCGGCGATGGCGGACTGGACATCCTGCGCGGCGGCGTCGATGTTCCGATCGAGCTTGAAACTGACCGTGATGGAGGTCGTGCCAAGCGCACTGGTCGAGCTCATCTGGTCGATGCCAGCGATGGTCGACAGCTTCGCTTCGATGGGGGTAGCCACCGAGGACGCCATGGTCTCGGGCGACGCGCCGGGCAGGCTGGCGCTGATGCTGATGGTGGGGAAGTCGACGTTGGGAAGCTCGTTCACCGGCAGCTTCGGATACGCGACGATGCCGAAGATCACCAGGGCCGCCATCAGCAAGGTGGTCATCACCGGCCGGCGGATGCACATCTCCGGGATGTTCAGCGCCATGGTGTCAGGTCCCCTGTGCCTTCACCGTGCTGCCGTCGACCAGCAACAGCTGGCCTTCGGTCACCACCGACTGCCCTTCCTGCAGGCCCTTGTCGATCACCACGCGGTCGGTGAAGGTGGGACCCGGGGTAACAGGCGTTTGCCTGACTTTGTTGTCCGGCCCCACCACGAACACGAACGATCCATTGCTGTTCGATTGCAGCGCCACCACCGGCACCGACACGGCGCCGGCGATGCGCGTGGTGGGCAGCGATACATCGGCGTACTGACCCGGCGTGAGCCGGCCATCGGCGTTGTCGAAGCGTCCCTTGAGCAGGATCGTGCTGGTGGTGGTGGTGACGGTGTTGTCGATGAATTCAAGCTCGCCGGTGAGTGCTGCGGTATCGCCGGCAATCTTCGCGGTCACCGTAACTGGCCCACGGTCGAGCGCGGCACGTACCGCCGGCAAGCTGTCTTCGGGAATGTTGAAGGTGATGCGGATGGGGCTCACCTGGTTCAACACGACCAGGTCGGTGACGTTGGCCTGGATGGTAGCGCCGGGATACGCCAGCGGTTGGCCGGCCACGGCATCGAAGGGTGCTATGATGCGCGCGTAAGCCAGCTGCGTGCGTGCCAGTTGCTCGGCGGCGAGGTCGCTTTGCAGCGCGGCCTCGGCGACACCCAGGTTGGCCTTGAAGGTGTCGTAGTCGGCGCGGGAAACGTAGCCCTTGGTCACCATCTCGGTGTAGCGGGCATTGTCCGCGCGCGCCTTGACCAGCTGCGCCCGGTCGCGCGCGACATTGCCGCTGGCCTGGGCCAGCTGCGCCTGCAGCAGCGAGGGGTCGATCTGGGCGATGACATCGCCCTGCTTCACCTTGCTGCCGGGTGTGTAGTGCAGCGCCTGCAACTGGCCGTCCACGCGCGCGCGCATGGTGACCGTGGAGTACGCCTCGGCGCGACCGATCACGCGGATGCCGAGGTCGACGTCGCCCTTCGTGGCACGGGCGACCTTCACCGGTACTGCCTGGGTGCCCCTGGTGGCCGTCTTTACGTCCTTGCCATCGCCATGCCATGCACGCACGCCGATCCACGCGGCGGCGACCACGGCAATAAGAGCGACAACTTTGATCCAGGACTTCTTCGACATGCCAACCTCATGGAATTACGGGAAATTCAACTTAGCTTCCCGTGAGCCCGCGGATTGTGCCAGCGTTCTGGTGCCGTTGGGCCCTGCCAATCGTCCTGACCCGGTTTTTAATCGCGATTAGCTGCGCTAAACCGTTGACGCAGCACCTTCCAGCGATTGTAAATTTTCCTTCATGCGTTCGAGCGTGGCCATTGCCTGCTCCAATTCCTCGCGCGAAATGCCATTGGTAGCGTCGCGGCGAATGCTGCGGGCGATGTCTTCCATGTCGTCGATCACGCCGCGCGATTGATCCGTATCGTAGAGGCGCCAGCAGCGACGGTCGGCCGGATCGGCCCGTCGCTCGACGAAGCCAGCCGCCTGCAGGCGGTCGATCACCCGCCCAACGGCGATGGGTTCCATTTCCAGGAACTCGGCAAGTTCAGTCTGCCGCAGGCCAGGGCGCCGGTGCAGCACCTTCAATGCACGCCACTGCGCGCGGGTCAGGCCGAAACGGATGGCCCGCCGATCGAAGTGCTTGCGGAACAGCAAGGTCACATCGTTGATCAGGTATCCGAAGGAGATGTCTTCGTTCTTGATGTCCATGGCCGGCTGCTTACTCTGTACGTTGGGTTGAGTATAGTTCGCATGAACTTGCGATAACGGTCAAAGGGGTGCGCCGTGTGGATCGAAGTGGTCGAAGCCGACATTACACGGCTGGAAGTGGATGCCATCGTCAACGCCGCCGCACCGGCACTGCTGGGTGGCGGTGGCGTGGACGGCGCCATCCACCGTGCCGCCGGCCCGCGCCTGCTGGAGGCTTGCCGGGCGCTGCCGGAAGTCTCGCCCGGCGTGCGATGCCCGGTGGGGGAAGTCCGGCTGACGCCGGGATTTGAGTTGCCCGCCCGGTATGTCATTCACACAGTGGGGCCCATCTGGCGGGGCGGCAACCAGGGCGAGGCCGCGGAGCTTGCTGCCTGCTATCGCCATGCCGTACGGGTTGCCACCGGGCTGGAGCTGACCTCCATCGCCTTTCCGGCCATCAGCTGCGGCGTCTATGGATACCCCATTGCCGCCGCTTCCGCCGTGGCGGTGGCGGTGATTCGCGCCACCCTGGCGCGTGAACTGTCCATCACGCTGTGCTGTTACAACGCTGAAACGGCGAGCGCCCTGCGCCACGCCCTGGTGACCTGAGGGCACGGCCCTAGCCATCATCGGGATAGAGCGGGGGAAGCTCATCATGCACGGGAGCGACACGCCGCGCCCAGGCAAAACCCGATTCGAAAGCATGGCGCAACGCCTGGGCATCAAGGGTTACCTCTCCCGGGGCAAAACGCGCCCGCTGCAAGCCTTCGATGGCCTCGCGCTGGGGCTTTGACCCCAGCGCCACGGACAGCTCGCCCAGGTTGCGCACCGACGGCCGCGTTTCCCGCGCCCATCGCAGCAAGGCCTGCCCGATGCCCGCTGCGTCGCCAGCAGTGACGGCGGCGAGGAAGCCCTTGTGACCTGCCATCGCGGGTCCGGTGTCCAGGCGCCCGGCGCGCGGGGTACGGCCACGCCGCCGCCACAGCCATGCAGCAAGCACCAGGGTAACCAGCCATACCAGCGCCAGTGCGGCGGTGATCGCCTTCCAGCGGGATACCGCGCTGATCGTATCGCGGCCGGCCAACGGCGCGGCAGCCGGTGCGCGCCCGTCGGATGCGGCCGCCACGCCCGGTGCCGCCGCGACGGCACCGGTGGAGGACCCCGTCGCAGGTACCGGCGCACCAGGCGCGCCTGACACCTCGATGCGGGCCGCAGGCACGCTGGCCGTTTCCATCGCGCGCTTGCGCGTATTCCACCAGTGCAGGGTGATCTCCGGGATCGACAACGTGCCGGCGCGGGTGGGCACCACGGCAAAGGCCTGCGAGCGGCGCCCGATGAGGCTGGTGCCATCGTCGCGGGTACCCGTACTGGCCTTGTCCGGATACACATCGGCACCGTCGAGCGCCGGAAGGCTCAGGGAAGGCAGGACTTCAAAGGGAAGACCCGTCGCCTCCAGCGTGAGGTTCAGTGTCAACGGCGTGCCCACGTGCGCCTTTCCATCGGCTGGCAGGCCATCGAGCTTCAGGGTGAGGGCGGAAGCGGGAAGCCAGGTGCCTTTCGCACCGGCGTCGGGAACAGGATCGACCTCGACTTCGACGCTGTTGGACACCGCCGAGACCGGTGAGGTACCGGCGAAGAAAGGATCCTGGCCGCGCTGGTCGAGCGCCTCGCCCTGGAAACTCACCGGCGGGATGGTGAGCTTGCCGGCGTGTTGTGCAAACACCACATAGTGCCGCTCGAGCACGCGGTAGGTCGTGCCGTTGCGCTGCGCCTGGTAGTTGCTGTCGTTGCCGACGCGGCGCATCGACAAACCGGCCGTCTGCGGGTCTCCCAGCGAACCGTCGGCCAGGTCCAGCGCGTAGAGCAGCCTTACCGTATAGGAAATGGCCTGGCCGACGATGGCATGGTCGGTGTCGGCGGCAGCCTCCAGTAACACCGGCCCTTGCCGCGCCGACGGTGCGGCCGCGCTGGCAGTGTCGACATGCAGGCTCAGTGGCGAGGTGCGCTGCCCGGCAACGTCGAGCGCGGGGATGGTGATCGTGCCCGGATGATTCGGCCGAAGCGCCACGCCGAACTCGGTACGCAGGGTGCGCTGGCCGTTGATGATCGACAGGCTGCTGTTGGTGGAACTGCCCAGCACGGTGAAATCGCCCGACAGCGGCGACAGATCAGGTGGCGCTGCCTGCTGCAACCCATCGACGGTGATGGTGAGCGCCACTGTTTCACCCATACGCGCCTGGGTGCGGTCAAGGCTCGCGCGCGCTGTTACCTGCGCCAGCGCCGCCGTGGGCAGCAAGGCGAAGGCGAGCAGGAAAACCAAGCGGCGCGCCGTGGTCATGGTTCATCGTCCGGTTGCACGCCCTGGCGGCGCTGGTAGTCGAGCATGAATTTCCGGCGCAACAGGCCGCCGGGATCGTCAGGTACACGCTGCAGGGCCTGGCGCATGGCCGGGGGCAGGTTTTTGCTGCCGTCGGCATCGTCGGCCTGCAGACCCAGGTCGTGGCTGCCGTTGCCCTTGGCCGCCTTGGCCTTGCCGGCCATGGCGCGGTCCATCTGCTCTTTCAGGGCCTGCTGAGCGGCTTTGGCCTGGGCGTCCTGGCGGGCTTCGTTTTCCTTGTCGAGCTTGCCGGTGGTGTCCTTGCCATCCTTGCCGGCATCGCCCTGCTCCGGATGGGAGGGTGGCGCCTTGCCATTGGATTCACCGGTGCCCTGGCCCTGCGAGGGGGAATCTTCACCCTGGCCCTGCCCGGGAGACTTCTGTCCGCCGCCGCTGTCCTGCTTGCCGCCTTGTTTGTCCTTGCCCTTGCCACCCTCCCCCTTTTTCTTGTCGTCGCCATCCTTGCCCTGCTGGGTGTCCTTCGACTTCTGCTGCTGTTGTTTGTCCTGCTGTTTCATGAAGGCTTCGACCGCCTTGCGGTTGGCGGCGGCATCGGCATGATTGGGCTGCAGCTTCAGGGCGCGGTCGTAGGCCGCGATGGCCTCGGGATATTTGCCCGCCTTGGCCAGCGCGTTGCCAAGGTTATAGGCCGCATCGCTCCCGGGAAGTTTTGCGTAGGCGTCGGCAGCCGCGCCGTAGTCGTTTTCCTTGTACGCCGCCGCAGCGGCGAGGTTCGGATCCGTTGCCAGTTCACGGGCCTTCGACGCGTCACCGGCGGCCAGCGCCGCGGCGGCGCGCTGGTTGCGATTATGGAAAATGTCGTCGGCATGGGCCCTGGGCGCGACCATCGGCATCACTGCCAGGATCGCAGCCAATAGCCAGCCCCGGCGAAACATCAACGCAAACAACGGCAGCAGGGCCAGGACGAACCATGGGCCTCGGTCCTGCCAATCGGACGACTCGGCCTTCCCCGCCTTCGCCTGGGAAGGGTCCGACACCAGCATGCCGCGCAAGGCGTCGATGTCCCGATGGCCTTCGTCCATCGGCACGAAGATACCGCCACCGGCGCTGGCCAACGCCGACAGGGCAGCGTCGTTACGCGCTGCCATCACTACATTGCCGCCGGCATCCTTGATGAAGCCGCCGTCGGGCGCGGCGATCGGTCCGCCGCGGATGGTACCTATGCCCAGCACGGAAACGCGGATGCCACGGGCACGGGCGCGGGCCGCGGCGGCGATGGCGTTCTTGTCGGCGTCATCGGTCACCAGCACCAGCGAACCGCCGCGGCTGGCCGCATGCGCGATGGCATCGGCGCCCATGTCGATCGCACGTGCCGCATCGTTGCCATCCACCGGCATCGCATCGGGGGCCAGCGCATTGAGCAGTTCATCCGTGCTGTGCGCGTCGGATGTGAGCGGCGCCACCAGGAAGGCATCCCCGGCATACGCCACCAGGCCGTTCAGGCCATCGCGGTTGGCTTCGAAGAGGTCGCGCACTTTGTAGCGGGCGCGGCTGGCACGGTCGGGGACCAGGTCGTGCGATTGCATGTGCGAGGACATCGACACCGCCACCATCTGGGCGGCACGGTCGGCGAACAACGGCTGCAGCTGGCGATCCCACGAGGGGCCTGCCATGGCAACGATCGCCAGCACCGCAGCAAGTATGCCCAGGGCCAGGGGCAGTCTCTGCCGCGCGGGCTTGCCTTCCATCAGGAACGGCAGCAAGGGCGAATCGACCAGGCCGTCGAACACGCGCGGCGTGCCGCCACGTCGCGAAAGCAACCACGCGCCCACCGGCACGGCCAGCAACAACCATAGCCATGCGGGCTGGATGAAATGGAAGGCGTTAAGCGCGCTCATGCCGTTGCCCTGGGCCGGAACATCCGCGACAGCGACGCCAGCAACATCAGCGCAAGGCTTGCCGCCAGGGGCCAGCGGAACAACTCGATATGCGGACGCAGCGGCTGGCCCTGGTGCGGCATCGGTTCGAGTGCATCGATGCTGCGATACGCATCGGCCAGGGCGCTGGTGTCGGTGGCGCGGAAGAAGCGGCCGCCGGTGTCGTTGGCGATGGAAGTGAGCATGCCGACGTCGAGGTCGGCCGACGGGTTGACCACGCTGGAACCGAAGAAGCCTGGGACGGTCATGCGGTCGGCGCCGATGCCGATGGTGTAGATACGCACGCCGGCGGCCTTCGCCGCGCGCGCCGCATCAAGGGGTTCGATCGCACCGGTGTTGTTCACGCCGTCGGTCAGCAACACCATCACGCGCGCCTGGGCGGGCAACGATGCCAGCCGCTTGACGCCCACGCCGATCGCATCGCCGATGGCTGTCTCGCGACCGGCCAGGCCCACGGCGGATCCGGCCAGCTGTGCGTGCACGGCATCCAGGTCGTAGGTGAGCGGGGTGACCAGATAGGCCTGCGATCCGAACAGGATCAAGCCCAGTTCGTCGCCCGCACGCCGCGAGATGAAATC
The DNA here is from genome assembly GCF_036499745.1 of Pinirhizobacter sp. Classification (NCBI taxonomy): domain Bacteria; kingdom Pseudomonadati; phylum Pseudomonadota; class Gammaproteobacteria; order Lysobacterales; family Rhodanobacteraceae; genus Pinirhizobacter; species Pinirhizobacter sp. Next base: position 25,632 of record NZ_DASYDG010000039.1, on the reverse strand, counting down.
GCCGGCGATCGCCTTCACGGCTGAGAAACGGCTGACGGGCTGGCCGGCCAGCACCATGTCTTCCTGCGCCATCGACCCTGAAAGATCCACCGCAAGCATCATGGCTCGACCACTGTGTTCCTGTGCCTGGGGTGGCCCGAGCCACTGCGGGCGCACCGCTGCACCTACCAGGCATAGCCAGGCCAGTCCCAGCAGGATCCATGATCCGCGCGGCGAGCGGCCGCCGACGACGTTGGCCAGCGACAGGCCCGGCTGCGGCAGCTTGAGCGCCTGTCCCGGTGATTCCGGACGCAGCCACCAGCGCAGCAGCCACGGCAACGGCAAAACGACGGCGATCCAGGGCCACGCGAGCAAGGGCAGATGCAGCTCAGGCACGGTGCCTCCGGCGCATGGGCAGTGCCACGCGCAGCCAGGCGCCTGCGCTGCGATGAACGGCATCGATATCGAGCGTGGCCGAGGGTCGGTACAAGGCTGTCTCCAGGCCTGCCAGTGGCATCACATCGACATTCGGCGCCAGGGCCTGCAGCGACGCGGACCAGGCACTGCCCTGCTGGGCCACAAGACCGGCATCATGCCGGCGGGCAACACGGCGCAGCAGCTGGGACACTTCACGCGCGTAGGCAGCCAGGTCGCCATCGTCGCTGTAACGATGGCGCGCGGCATCGAGTTCGGCCAACACCATGGCCTGTCGGCGACGTTGCAGCACGCGCCGGCGCCACCACCAGGCCGCCACGCCAAGCAGCAGCAGGCTTATGACGATCAGGAGCCACCAGCCGGGTGCCAGCGGCCACCACCCCGGTGGCGGTGGCAGGTGGATGTCGCGCAGCTGCAAAGCGGGCTGGGTCATCGCGGGCCACCTTTGCCCAGCAGCTGGGCGATGCCATCGAGTGGATCGGCGGCGGTATCGATGATGCGATGGCGCAGGCCAAGTTCCGTGGCCAGCGATTGCAGGCGGCGATGGCCCTCGCCCATCGCCCGGCCAAAGGCCTCGCGCTGGGCTTCGCCACGGAGCTCCACTTCAAAACGCTCGCCGTTGTGCGCGAACGGGTAACGCCCGGCGGGCGGAACGTGCAGCTCCAACGCATCGGACACGCCCAGCAAAAGCACTTCGGCGCGACGGGCCACACCCAGCAGGCCGCCGCGCGTGGCATCGTCGCAACTGAAGCCGTCGGTCACCACCAGCACGCGCCGGGCGCCATGCGCGGCGCGGCCGGTACGTTGCAGGGCGGCAGCGAGGGTTTCGTCTGCATGAACGGGACCTTCGGCATCCCAGCGCGCCAATGCGCCGGCGATGGCCAGTGCGCCGCGTTGGCCGCCCTGCGCGCGCAATTGGCCGCGTTGGCCGCCGAAGGCGATCAGGCCGACCTTGTCACCACCCCGCATCGCGTACCAGGTGGCCAGCGCCGCCGCACGCGCGGCCTGCACCGACTTGAATCGCGCGCGCGTGCCAAATCGCATGCCGGCATTGGTGTCCACCACCACCAGCAGCCTCCCCTCGCGCTCTTCCTCGAACAGCTTGGTATGCAGGCGTCCGCTGCGCGCGGTCAGGCGCCAGTCGAGCCGGCGCACATCGTCGCCCGGCTGATAGGCACGCGATTCGGCGTAATCCATGCCGCGTCCGTGCAGGCGGCTGGACTGCTGCCCGTGGCTGGCCGTATGCACGCGGTTCGGCGTCAGCTTGACGCGCGCCACGCGGGCACGCAGGGCGATCAGTTCGGCAAGGCTGACGCGGGTGCGACCGTCGCCATCGATGCTGGCGTCGATGGCGGCGTTCACGGCAACGGCACGAGGTCCAGCAGGCGGTCGATGATGCGGTCGGGGCGGATGCCCTCGGCCTCGGCTTCGTAGCTGGGCAGGATGCGGTGGCGAAGTACTTCATGGGCCACGGCGTGGACATCTTCGGGAAGCGCGTAATCGCGCCCGGCAAGCCAGGCACGTGCACGCGCGCAACGGTCGAGCGCAATCGAGGCCCGCGGACTGGCGCCCCAGGCGATCCAGCGCGCAAGCTCCGGGCCGTAGCGGCCGGCGTCGCGCGAGGCCAGCACCAGCTGGGCCAGGTAGTTTTCGAGCGCGGGCGAGACATGCACGTTCAGCACCGCGTCGCGCGCGGCGAAGACGTCCGCCGGCGTGAGCATCGGCTTCACCGCCACCGGCGCACGCATCGACTGCCGTGCCTGCTCGCGCGCCAGGCGCAGGATGGCCAGCTCCGCTTCGGCATCGGGATAACCGATGGTTACGTGCATGGTGAAGCGGTCGAGCTGCGCCTCGGGCAGCGAAAACGTGCCCTCCTGCTCGATCGGGTTCTGCGTGGCCATCACCATGAAAAGATCCGGCAACGGCCAGGTGCGGCGGCCGATGGTGATCTGCCGCTCGGCCATGGCCTCGAGCAGGGCGGACTGCACCTTGGCCGGCGCGCGGTTGATTTCATCAGCCAGCACGATGTTGTGGAACAGCGGACCGCGCTCGAACTCGAAGGTGCCGGCCTGGGGCCGGAAGATGTCGGTGCCGGTAAGGTCGGCAGGCAGGAGGTCCGGCGTGAATTGCACACGGTGGAAATCCGCATCGATGCGCTGGGCCAGCGCCTTGATCGCCGTGGTCTTGGCCAGGCCCGGCGCGCCTTCCACCAGCAGGTGGCCATCGGCAAGCAGGGCTATCAGCAGGCATTCCACCAGGTGCGGCTGGCCGATGATGCTGCGGGAGAGATCGGCCCGGAGCGCGGCGAAAGCGGGCTGCAGCGGATGGGCGGGCGAAGGGGCGGGTGCGGGCGGTGCTGGCGTCATCATGGGGATACAGACCGTCGGGGAAGCGATAAGTTTACTTAACCCGGGGGCCCCTGGGCTTGTGCCTAAAGGCTCGCATATATCCAAGAAAAAGGGCCCCGAGGGGCCCTTTTTCCCGCTATTTCAATAACTCGGCGTTACTGCAGGGAGTCTGAAAGGATCCGCGGGGTCACAAAAATCAGCAGCTCCGCCTTGTCGTTCGATCGTGCGGTACGGCGGAACAGCACCCCAAGGCCGGGGATGTCGCCCAGGCCCGGGATCTTGTCGATGGTGTTGGACTTGGTGACTTCGTAGATGCCACCCAGTACCACTGTCTGGCCATTGTCCACCAGCACCGAGGTATTGATCTCGCGGGTATCGATCTGCGGCACCGAACCGCCACCGGGGCTGTTGACGAACTGGTTCAGTGCGTCCTTGGTGACGTTGATTTTCAGGTAGACGCGGCTGTCGGCGGTGATCGTGGGCGTGACACGCAGTTCCAGCACGGCATCCTTGAACTGCACGGTGGCATTCTGCGCACCGCCGCCGCTGGAGCTGGCCTGGTAGGTGACATAGCCGATTTCCTGGCCCTGCTTGATCACCGCTTCCTGCTGGTTGGCGGTGATGACGCGCGGGCTGGAGATCACTTCGCTGCGGCCTTCGGTCTGAGCGGCGGAGAGTTCCAGGTCGACCAGGTAGCTCGAACCGATGATGCCAAGCGCAAGCGAGCCGGTGGCGCCGGTCACCGGCAGGTTCACGTTGTAGCCGCCCGGCAGGGTCACGCTCGGGTTGGTGACCGTGCCATTGGCCAGGCCCACATCGTTGTTGTGCACCTGGGTGATCAGGCTGCTGGCGCCGGCGCCGGTGCTCGTGCCCGAACCCCCCGAGGTGGTGCTGGTGAGGTCGGGCGTGGTGCCGATAACGTTCTTGCCGCCCGGGCTGTGCTGGAACGCCTGCACACCCCAGCGCACGCCGAGGTCACGGCTGAAGCTGTCCGATGCCACCACGATGCGCGATTCGATCAGCACCTGCTGCACGGGGCGATCGAGCACGCCGATCAGTTCGCGCAGTTCACGCACCTTCTCGGGGGAATCGTTGATCAGCAGGGTGTTGGTGCGCTCATCGAAGGAAACACTGCCACGCGAGGACAGGAACCCGCGCTGGGAATTGCTCGAGCTGCCACCGCTGTTGCTCTGCAGGCTGCCCTGCGTGAGCAGCTTGGCGATGTCCGCTGCCTTGCCATAGCTGATGGGCACGTAGTCGGAAATGAGCTCAGCGTTGTCCTGCGCCTTCTGGCGGGCATCGGCGAGATTCTGCTCGTAGGTAGCCAGTTCCGCCTGCGGGGCGATCCAGACCACGTTGCCGCTGCGGCGCTTGTCCAGGCCCTTGGCACGCAGGATCACATCCAGGGCCTGGTCCCACGGCACGTTGGACAGGCGCAGGGTGACACTGCCGCCGACCGAGTCGGAGGCCACCATGTTCAGGCCCGAGAGGTCGGCGATCAGCTGCAGCGCCGAGCGGACGGGGATGTCCTGGAAATTGAAGGTGAGGCGGTTGCCGCTATAGACAGGTTCCGCGCCCTTGAGCGATTTCGGATCGGTCGGGGCGGCCTTCTTCGGCGCCACTTCCACCACGTATTCATCGGCCGACTGATAGGCGGAGGTCTCGACCTCGCCCTTCACGCGGATGTCCATGCGCGCGCCACCGGGAACCGAGGTGGTATTGATCGACTGCACGGGAGTGGCGAAATCAAGCGTGTCCAATCGCTGGGCGAGTTTTTCCGGCAGCGTGGCATGGCCGAGGCTGACGATCACCCGCCCGTTGTCCTTATGCATTTCCGGCGTGATGCCGCTGCCGGCCAGGCTGACGATGATCCGGCCTTCGCCGTTGGGTCCGCGGCGGAAATCGATATTGGAGATCGCCGGGCCGCCGGAAGCGGACGGCGCGATCTTGGTCGGGTCGGAGACGACGCTGGTGCTGGTGGTGGCCCCGGTGGGGCCATTGCTGACGTCCATCACCAGCGTGTTGCCTTCCACGCGCGTGGCGTAGGCCGATTCGCGGTAAAGCTCGACCACGACGCGGGTGCGGCCACCGGCGCCGACCACCGAGACACCGGCGGTGGCGCCCTTGTTGACGTCGACGTGGCGGGTGCTGAAGCCATTGGTGGTATCGGCAAAGTCCACGGCGATGCGCGGCGGATTGCCGGTGGTGAACACCTTGGGCGCGGGCGGCGGCGTGTCGAAGGTCATGCGAAGTTCGACCTTGCCCCCGGGCTGGGCGTCGTAGCTGACGTCCTTGAGGGTGCTTGCGGCCAGCGCGGACTGCGCGAACACCAGCGCGCCGCCACAGGCAAGCAGCACCACGGCCCGGTGTACCAGGCGCGGCGAGCGACCGCGAAGATGAGTGTTGGAGGTAGTCATGTTCATCGTCCCCGATCGATGCTTATTTTTCGCCGAGCGCGATGCTGGCCTGGCGTTCCATCCAGCCACCGGTACCGTTCGGAACCAGTTCGACCAGGTCGATGTGATCATCGGCAACGCCCGTGACGCGGCCATAGCTCTGCCCCATGTATTCGTTCATATGCACGCGGTGGATGACGCCGCCAGGATCCTTGACCAATGCTTCGGTGGATTTGCCAGCACCAACCGTGCCAACCATCTTCAGGCTGTCCAGCGAGAACATTTCCAGCGGCTGCTTCGGACGGTTCTCGTCCGGCCGCGGGCCGGACGCCGTACTGGACTGCTGCATCTCCGCCGTGCTCGGGCTGAATGGATCGCGCTTGGACTGGTCGTTATAAGCGAAGGTTTCGAAGGTCTGGATCACCGGCAACGGTGGGATCGGCGCGCCCTTCTTGGCCTTCTCGGCGGCCACCCAGTCGCGAAGATCCGACGTGCCACTGGTGCAACCGGCCAGCGTGGCCAGGGTGCCGACCACAAGCAGGCAACGGCGGGCGGGGGTCATGAAGTGGCTCATGGCTTGGCCCCCTTGGCGGCAGCGCCTTTCGGGTGCGTATCGGTATTGGCCGCCTCGTCGTCTTCAAGGTAGCGATAGGTCTTGACCGTGCCCTGCAGTACCAGCAGCCCGCCAGGGACCGGATCGCTACCCTTGACGGCGGCGGATTTCGGACTTAGGGAAACGTCGTGCAGCGTCAGGATAACGACGCGAGGCAGGGAAGCCACGCCGCTGATGAACGCACCGAACTGGTGATAGGTACCCACCATGCGCAAGGTGATCGGCTTCTCGGCGTAGAAGTCTTTCGGCGTTTCCGGGCCAGGCTGGAACAGCTCGTTCTCGATGCCGGCGGCCAGCGCCGTCTGCGAGATGTCCACCAGCAGCTCGGGCATTTCCGTCTTGCTGGGCAGCTGGCGCAGCAACTGGCGCAGCATGTCCTGCATCTGGTTGAGCTGCTGCTGCAGCGCTTCGAGGTTGGCAGCCTTGGCCTGCTTGGTGGAGAACTCGCTCTTGAGCGAATCTTCCTTGTTGCGGGCGGTTTCCAGGTCGTCCTGCTGGGTGGAAACGAAGAAGTACCAGCCAGCCACCACGATCACGATGAAGATGACGGCGGTGAAGAACAGCTTGATCGCCTTCGGCCAGCCGCCGACGTTGTGGCGGTCGAGGTTGCGCAGATCGTCAAAGAACTTCATTTGCGTGCCCCCCCGGCAGTGGCGGGACGGGCCGGCGCGGACGCCGTGCTGACGGCCGCAACCGGTGGTGGTGACCCGGCGGCAGGCGCAGCGGGTGCGGCCGTGGGCGGCGCGCCCGCGGAGGCAGCCGGCGACGGCAGCACGGACTTCGCGGCACCAGCCAACGGTGTCGGCACGGCCGGGACAGCCCCAGCGGCGGTCGAGGACGACGCCGGTGCATCGGCACTGTCACCGGTGGGCCGGGAAAGCTTCACGTCCAGGCCGAACGAATAAGGCATGCGCGAGGCGTCGTGGCTGTTTTCAGTCTTACGCAGATCAACGTGGCCCATCCAGCGCGAGGCCTCGATGTTGCGCATGTAGTCGGCCACCGAGGCATTGGACTGGGCCACGCCGTCGAGCGAGAGCGAATCGCCGGTCTGCTTCATGTTGGTAAGGCGGCCGGAGACGGGAATGGTCTTCACCATCTCGTCGAACAAGTGGACCATCTGCGAACGGTTGGCCTGCAGCTGCTCGATGATCTGCTTGCGCTGGAGCAGGCGCGAACGGGTCTTTTCCAGGTCCTGGATCTTAGCGATGCGCTCGTCCAGCTGGGTGATCTCGCCCTTCAGATAAGTGTTGCGATCGTTCTGATTGTCGATGCGGGTGTCCATCCACAACACCCAGGCGAATGCCACCACCACGCCAACGAGGGCTGCCACGCCCAGCTGCATGTAGAACTCACGTTCTCGCTGCTTGCGGCGCTCGGCGCGCCACGGCAATAGGTTGATCCGTGCCATCAGTCGAAGCTCCTCATGGCCAGGCCGACCGCGATCATCAGCGCGGGGGCATCCTGGGCCAGCGCCTGCGGCTGCACGCGGCTGGACAAAGCCATGCGCGCCAGTGGGTTGGCCACTACGCAGGGGATGCCCAGCTGGGCTTCGAGCAACTCACTGATGCCTTCGATCGAGGCGCAGCCACCGGCCAGGACCACCTGGTCGACCCGGCTGTATTCGGAACCGGCGAAGAAGAACTGCAGCAGGCGGCTGACCTGCTGGACCAGGGCTTCCTTGAACGGTTCCAGGGCCTCTGCTTCATAGGATTCGGGCAGGCCGCCCTTGCGCTTGGCCCGGCCGGCTTCCTCGTAGGAAAGGCCGTACCTGCGCATGATTTCGTCGGTGAGCTGCTTGCCGCCGAACACCTGCTCGCGGGAATAGATGGTGCGCTGGTTCTTCAGCACCGCAAGCGTCGTCATGGTGGCGCCGATGTCCACCACCGCCACCAGCGCGTCACGAGGCACGGAAAGTTGATCGGCCACCATGCCGAAGGCGTTTTCCATGGCGAACGCCTCGACGTCGACCACGCGGGCGGACAGACCGCCCAGGTCGAGGGCGGCGATGCGCATGTCCACGTTCTCCGTGCGGGAAGCCGCCAGGAGCACGTTATTCATCTCCGGGTTGTCCTTGACCGGGCCCAGCACCTCGAAATCGAGCGAGACTTCCTCGATGGGGTAAGGGATGTACTGGTTGGCCTCGATCTGGATCTGGCTTTCCAGGTCGTCCTCGGCCAGGTCCGCGGACATCGGGATCAGACGGGTGATGACCGCCGAGCCCGCCACGGCGGCGGCGCCGTGCTTGAGCTTGGAGCCGGAACGGGACAAGGCACGCCGGATGGCCTCGCCGACGGCCTCGACCTCGACGATGTTTTTCTCGACCACGGCATTGGGCGGCAATGGCTCAACGGCGTAGTGCTCCACGCGGTAGCGCCCGCCAGCCTGGCTCAACTGGAGAAGCTTTACGGCAGTCGAACTGATGTCGACGCCGATCAACGGCGGCGCCTTCGGTGTGAAAAGCCCCACGATGTTCCCCCTTCCCCTGCGCCCCGTTAGGTTTTTGTATCTAGGCGCGAGGGCATTAGATCGAAAACTTAATGCTTTAGCAATGGGTCGCAACCCTTTGGTTCGGAACTAAATCACAAGTTCGTCATTCCGAGCCATAAGCCCCTGTCCCAGGGACCGGTAAGCTCCCGCCGCTAGGGCGGAATCTCGCGACCCCCTATACTCGGCGCCACTTCACGCCCACGCCTTACCTAACGACCATTCATGGCAATACTTAAGCGTTTGCTGCGCTATGCGCTGATCCTGGCCCTGGTGGGCGTCTTGCTGGCGGTGGCGGCGGTCGGGGTGGCCTACTGGCTCCTGGCCCCCCGGCTGCCGGCCGTGGCGGTGCTGCGGGATGTCCACATGCAGGTGCCCCTGCGCATCGAGACATCCGACGGCAAGCTGATTGCCACATTCGGTGAAACACGGCGCATCCCCGTGCGCATCGCCGATGTACCGGCGAAGATGAAAAACGCCGTGCTCTCGGCCGAGGACGCCGACTTCTACAGTCATCCCGGGGTCGACTGGCACGGCATTGCCCGCGCCGGCATCCACGTGATCACCTCCGGCGGCGACAAGGGCCCCGGCGGCTCCACCATCACCCAGCAGGTGGCCCGCAATTTCTTCCTGAGCCCCGAAAAGCTCTATTCGCGCAAGCTCACCGAGATCTTCATCGCCCTGCGCATGGAGAACGAGCTGACCAAGGATGAGATCCTCGAGCTCTATATCAACAAGATGTTCCTTGGCCACCGCACCTACGGCCTGGGCGCGGCGGCGAGTTTCTATTACGGCAAGACGCTCGACCAGCTCACCGTGGCGCAGTCGGCGATGCTGGCGTCGACCTTCCAGTTGCCCTCGGTCGTCAATCCGATCAACAACCCCAGGCGCGCCATCGGCCGCCGCAACTGGGTGCTGGGCCAGATGCTGTCGAACCGCTTCATCACCAAGGCGGAATACGACCAGGCGATCGCCGAGCCAAACGATGCGTATCCGCACGAACAGCCGATCGAGGTGGATGCGCCGTACCTGGCCGAGATGGCACGCCTGCAGGCGATCGAGAAGCTCGGCAACGACGCGCTGGTGGAAGGCTATACCGTCAAGACCACGGTCACCGCCGCCCGCCAGGAAGCGGCCGACGCGGCATTGCGCGACAAGCTATCCACCTACGACCGGCGCCACGGCTACCGCGGCCCCGAGGGCCACGATGAATTGCCGGCGGGCGCCGGCACCGAGGAACTGGACCGGGTGATGGCCGGCTACATGTCCGCCGGCGGCATGCAGCCGGGCATCGTTACCGAATCCACCGCCAAACAGGCTACGGTGTACCTGTCCAGCAAGGAATCGATCACCCTGGACATGGACGCGGTGTCCTGGGCCCGCCGTTACATCAACGAGACCAGCGCCGGCAGCGTGCCCAAGAGCGTCGACGCCGTCATCAAGCGCGGCGACATCGTCCGCGTGCAGCGCAACGAGAAAGGTCAGTGGGAGCTCACGCAGATTCCCTCCGTGCAGGCAGCGCTGGTGTCGCTCGATCCCGAGGACGGCGCCGTGCAGGCCTTGGTCGGCGGGTTCAATTTCCAGCGTTCGAAGTTCAACCGCGCGGTGATGAGCGCGCGCCAGCCGGGCTCGAGTTTCAAGCCATTCCTGTATTCGGCAGCTTTCGAGCGCGGCTTTACCCCCGCATCGATCGTCAACGACGCGCCGGTGGTGTTCCCCGATCCGTCACGGCCCGACGGCATCTGGGCTCCCTCCAACGACGACGGCAAGTTCGATGGTCCTATGCGCCTGCGCGAAGCGCTGGTGAAATCGAAGAACCTTGTGTCGGTGCGCCTGCTCGACGCCATCGGCGTGCGCTATGTGCGCGATTACGCCACCCGCTTCGGCTTCACCCTCGATGCCATCCCGCAGAACCTGTCACTGGCACTGGGCACCGCCTCGGTGTCGCCGATGAGCATGGCCCGCGGCTACGCGGTATTCGCCAACGGCGGCTTCCTGGTCACACCGTACTTCATCTCCCAGATCAACGACCGCAATGGCCAGGCCGTCTATGTGGCCAACCCGGCGCGGGCCTGCGTGGATTGCCAGGAGCGCCTGCTCGATACCACCCCGCCCGGGCCGCCACCGCCCTCCACGCCTTCAGGCCCCGCCAATGCGCCGGCGACCAGTTCCACCGCCTCGGTGATCGGCGATGCGAAGCTGCCCGAGGACGCGCACACCGCCGGCCCGCATCCGCCGCACCTGGCGCCGCGCGTGATCGACGTGCGCAACGACTACCTGGTGACGTCGATGATGATGGACGTGATCCGCCGTGGTACCGGTTCGGCGGCCATGGCACTCAAGCGCGACGACCTGGCCGGCAAGACAGGCTCCACCAATGACCACCGCGATGCCTGGTTTGTCGGCTTCAACGGCAAGCTGGTGGCCTCGGTTTGGGTGGGCTTCGACGATTTCAGCTCGCTGGGCAAGGGTGAGTTCGGCGCCAAGGCGGCGCTTCCCATCTGGATGGACTACATGGGCGCGGTGCTGAAGGACACGCCATCGGCCATCTTGCCGATGCCGCCGGGCATCAGCACCGTGCAGATCAATCGCAGTTCCGGCATGCCCACCAGCGCTGACGACCCGGATGCCATGAGCGAGATCATGAAGGTGGAAGACGTCGATCGCCTGCGCCAGCAAGCCCAGCAGCAGCAACAGCAGGACGAGACCGACCAGCATTCCTACGACATCTTCTGATTACCGCTGCGGCGTGGATTGAACTTTCCACGCCGCGCTCACACCAAAACCTGTCAAAACATGTAATCTCACCCCACGTCCTGCACGGGGTCATACGCTCATGTCACGAGGCGAACACCACCGCATCCACGCCCAGGACCGCAGCCAGCGCACCCGGCTACGCATCGCCCAGGAAGCCGCACGGCTGATGAGCGAGCACGGTATCCGCGACTTCCACCATGCCAAGCTGAAGGCCGCCGAACGCCTGGGGATCATCGACGACCAGGCCCTGCCGCGGAACAACGAGATCGAAGAGGCCCTGCGCGAGCACCAGCGCATCTTCAAGGGTGATTCGCAGCCACTGGCGCTGCGTGCCCGCCGTGAAGCCGCGGTGGAAGGCATGTTCTTCCTGCGCGGCTTCGATCCACGGCTGGTGGGCGCGGTGCTCGAAGGCACCGCCGATGAACACTCAGCCGTATGCCTGCATGTGTTCAGCGAAGATCCCGAAGCCGTGCCGCTGTTCCTGACCGAACACGGCATCCCCTTCGGCACCCAGGTGCGCCGCCTGCGCATGACCCGCGAAGACCAGGCCGAGTTCACGGCGCTTACCTTCAACGCCGACGGCATCGCCTTCGACCTTACCGTGCTGCCACACGACGCGCTGCGGCAGGCGCCGCTGGACCGCGTGGACGAAAAACCCATGCGCCGCGCCAACCGCTCCGCCGTGCAAGCCATGCTGACCGAAGAAGACCTCGCCCAGTGGGATAGCGCCCAGGCCGGTAGCGGGTCGGGGCACTAGGCAACCAGGCAAGCCTTCGACGAGCGCGTACATGTTGCATTGGCGTACACGACACTGGATAACAGCGGCCCGCCATGCTTGACTGTCCGTCCCGAACGGCTTCGGAAAGGACACAGGCGAAGGATGAAACGCTCACGTACGGCCACGCTGCTCTTGATGGCTTCCAGCCCCGTTTTGCTTGTCGCCTGCAGCGACGACGCACCGCCGGTGCAGCAGGAACAATTCACCACGCTTGAGCAATGCACGGCGGCCGGCAACCTGCTTGATGACTGCAAGAAAGCCGAAGAACACGCCAAGCAAGTGGCCGATACATCCGCTCCCCGCTACATGACACGCGATGAATGCACCAGGGACTTCCCGCCCGAGCAGTGCGTGCAACGCCAGGATCAGCGCCAGGGCAGCATCTGGGGGCCCCTGATGACCGGCTTCATGATCTCCCACCTGATGAACAACGGCATGCGCGGCTCGTATTTCCAGTCCGAGCCGCTGTATCGCCGCAATACCGGATCGTTCTACCAGCCATCGAGAGGTGCCGGCACCGGCGCCTACGCCGGTAGCTCGTTCGCCTCGCGCGGCCTGGGCTCAGGCTCGCTGGCCTCGCCCGAAGGCGCCGGTGCCCGTGGCGCCACCGCCAGCCGCGGCGGCTTCGGCGCCCGCGGCAGCGCGGGCGAATGATGCGGCGCGTCCGCATCGCGCCCCGCGACGACTGGCAGCGCACCGCCGAAGAAGCAGGCTTCGACTTCCATACCATCAACGGTGCGCCCTACTGGGACGAATCGGCCTATTACGCCTTCACCCTGCGCCAGATCGAAGACGACATCGAGGCGCCCACCGCGGAACTGCACGCGATGGCGGTGGACATGGTGGCCGACATCGTCACCTCCGAAGCGATGATGACGCGCCTTGGCATCGACCGGCACTACTGGGACTGGATCGCCGCCAGCTGGCATGCAGGCGAACTCCAGCTCTACGGACGCATGGATCTGGCCTACGACGGCCATGGTCCTGCGAAGCTGCTCGAGCTGAACTACGACACGCCCACCAGTCTTTATGAAGCGGCCTATTTCCAGTGGGTATGGCTTGAGGAACAAAAAGCCCGGGGCGCCCTGCCCGCCGGCGCGGACCAGTACAACAGCCTGCAGGAAGCGCTGGTGGAGTCGCTGGGCACGATGGCCCGGCTGCTTCCCAAGCCGGTATATTTCTCGGCCATTGCCGGCAGCCGGGAAGACAACGGCACCATCGCCTATATGCGTGACTGCGCCGAGCAGGCCGGCATGGATACCGGCGTGATCGCGGTGCAGGACATCGGTATCACCACGCATGGCGCCTTTACCGATCTGAACGACGTAGTGCTCGGCACGCTGTTCAAACTGTACCCGCTTGAAGCGATGATGCAGGACGAATTCGGCCGCGCCCTGCCCACCTCCGGCCTTCGCCTGGTGGAACCGCCGTGGAAAGCGGTACTGTCGAACAAGGGCATCCTGCCGCTGCTGTGGGAACGCCACCGCGACCACCCCAACCTGTTGCCGGCGTTCTTCGAAGACGCGCCTGGCGATGAACTACCGCCCGGCTGGGTGCGCAAACCGCTGTTGTCGCGCGAAGGGGCCAACATCACGCTGCGCCTGGCTAACGGCGAGACCGTTACCACCGACGGGCCCTACGGCGATGGCGGATGGATCCGGCAGGCCCTGCACGAACTGCCGCGCACAGAAGGCGGTTATCCCCTCGTCGGCAGCTGGATGATCGCCGACCGTCCTTCGGGCATGGGCATCCGCGAAGACGCCGGCCTGATCACCCAGGACACCTCGCGCTTCCTTCCCCACGCGATCATCGGCTAGGCGTCGGCGGCAAGTCGCACGTCGATGCCCAAGGCGTGGGCCACCTGGCGCATCGGTTCGGCGTCGGTGTGCGCAGTCATCCAGCCAGTGTAGGCGCCGTCCGTCTGCCAGGCCCACAACAGATAGTTGTGCGGAGCTATTTCATCGGCCGCCACCGACAGCAACGACCCGACATCATGGCTTTCGATGAAGTCGTCATCGTCCGCGTCGCCGCCCCAGTCGATCTCCAGGTGATAGCGCGACACCAGCTCCTCGACGGCGTCGATCAGCTGGCGGGGTTCATCCGCGGCGACGTAAAAACCTGAGCGCCAGTCAATGACATCGCGTATTGCGAGCTGCGTGGCTTCTGCATCCTCACCGATGCCAGCCTCGCGGACCTGCGCGAACTGCTGCATCGCGGTGTCTTCGTCGCCGGGATTGATCAGCAGCAACAGCTGCCACACCAGGCCCTCGACGGACGATGCGTCGAGTTCTTCCCCATCGCCTTCCTCGTCGTCATGGAAATTCTGGTCGGGGTCGTATTCGTGGTTCATCAGCGCACCAGTAGCTGGGTGAATTGCTCGACAAGTACGACGTCGAGGGGAGTGCCGGCGGCAACGGCGGGCAAGCGGGCGAAGCGCGACTCGAAGGCATCCACCGCCGCGGTGAACCGATCCACGCGCCCTTCATCGGGACCTGCAATGGCATAGGACATGAGCTGTGCGGACTGCCCGGCCAGCTCGATGTCTTCAGGCAGTGCCGAGATATCGCCCCACACGCGCTTGAGGTACGCCACGGCCTCGGCAGTATGCTGCATACGCCGCCAGAGCTCCGCAGGCATCGCTCGATTCGGATCGAAGCGGGCCACGATGTGGCGCTCGCGGTCCACCGGCCCCGGGGCGAGCTCGATGCGCACGGAGACAACCATCGGATCCCATGTCCAGCTGTCCGGCGAAGGCTCGGTGGCAAACGGCAGGCGCACGCCGTCCACGCGCACCTCCAGCGGCATGCCGGTGCCCAGCAATTCCACCACGTACGAACGCATGTCGGGACGCCCGGCATAAACCCCCTGCATTGCACCGATGGCTACCTGGTGCTCCGTGTCGTCGCGCCAGCTGCGCACCTGGATGCGTGCGAAGGCGCCGCGGCGATAACCCTGCGAGGTGCCATCGTCGTCGTAAATGGACGTCTCGCCCACGGGACCGGGATAGACCTGCAGCACCATCTGCTGTGGCAGCCGTGTAAGGTTGCGCAGGCCATCGGCGTAAAGCGGAAGGATGCTGCCCTCTCGGACGAAGATGGGTGTCTCGCGCAGGGCGTAATCCTGGCTGATGACGACGCCGCCTTCGTATACGCGTGCGCCCTCACGGCTGTACCAAAGCCCCGGCGGCAGCCAGGTGTCCACGCGGGTATAGCCGCCCTCGCCCGGCGCGGTCACCGGGCACAGCAACAGGCTGTCGCCGAACATGTATTGGCCGGGCACTTCGTACGCGCGGTCCTCGCGGGGCCAGTCGTAGTACATCGGCCGTACCAGCGACAGCCCTGTGTCGTGCGCCACTCGCGCTGCCGCGTAGATATAAGGCGCCAGGCGGTAGCGCAGGCGGATCGCCTCGCTGATCACATCACCAAAGCGCGGCGCGAAATGCCAGGGCTCCTTGTGCAGGCTCGCTTCCTTGGCCGAGTGCGTGCGCAGCACCGGGCTGAACACGCCAAGCTGCACCCAGCGGGTGTAGAGCTCCGGGTCCAGGTGGCGTTCGGCACGCGGCACCTCCTTGTCGAAAGTGTGCCCGCCGATATCATGGCTCCAATAGCCATACAGCACGTTGGACGCGGTGGCGGTGAAGTACGGCTGGAAGGCCAGCGATGCCCAGGAGATCACGCTGTCGCCGGAAAACCCGATCGGGTAGCGATGGTTCCCCAAGCCGCCCCAGCGATGGTAAATCAGCCCGCGCGCATCGTCATGGCGCTCCATCTCGTTGAAGAAAACATGGTTGAGCCACCACGTGTTCGACAGCCCCGGCACGGCCTTGGCGTCCGCCCACTGCTGCCAGTCGAGCCACCAGAAGTCCACGCCGCGTTTTTCCAGGGGACGCAGGATGGTGTCGAACAACGCCCGCATGTAGGGCTTCGAACTCCCCTCGAAGGGAATCGTCGCGCCGTTGGCCGTGTCGAACGACAACGCGTGGCCCATCGCAGCGTAGTTCTCTTCAAACGCGGGCACGCCGGACGCGGGATGCAGGTTCAGGGTGATCTTCAGGTCGTGTCCATGCACCCAGCGCATGAAGCCATCGGGGTCGGGGAAAAGGCTACGGTTGAAGGTGTAGCCCGTCCAGCCGCGTTGTTCGCCAAATTCGTCGCGCTCGTCGAGCCCCGCGCGCAGCGATAGACCCGGCGTGGTGTGCCAGTCCATGTCCAGTACCAGCACATCGAGCGGCATGCGCTCAGTACCGAAACGGCCCAACAGCCGGCGCAGTTCCTGGTCGGAGTAATTCCAGTAACGCGACCACCAGTAGCCGAAGACGAAGCGCGGCGGCAGCGGTTGTGGGCCGGACACCGCGGCGAAGTCCGCTATGGCCCCGCGGAAGTCGTGGCCATAGCCGAAGAAATAGAAGTCCAGTACCGGTGCCTGGCCACCGTTGGCCACCCAACCGTCTTCATCCAGCCGAAAGCTCGTTGAATCGTCCACCACATGCCAGCCGCTGCGTGACAGGATGCCTTGTTCCAACGGAATCTTATGGCCGTCCGTCCAGGTGTCGCCGTCGTAGCGGTCGAGCGTGCGGTAAGTACCCAGGAGGTTCCCTTCTTCCGCCATGCCCGGGGTCCAGAGTGTTTCCTGGTCGCCATCTCGGAGCAGGATGCGGAGGTTTCTTTGATCAGGCGCGCTACGGCCCTTGATCCATTCCAGGCGCAGCACGCCAGTGTCGAGCACCAGACAGGCCTCGTCCTCGATCACGTCGAAGGCTGGTTTGGGCAAGCCGCGGCGCACGGCAAACTGCGTGCGTGCGTCGTTGAAACGTTCAGCGGGGTCGAACTCGATGCGCAGCAGCCGCGGCGTGAGTACGGTCAGGCGAACAGGGCCTCGCGCAAAGATCGCCGCGGGGTCAGCAAAGGCATCGTGGATAGTGGCAACAGTCACTTAGGTTATCGGCGGAAGCGTCGAAACCCCGATTATAGGCCGGGTTCGCTGAGTCGCCGGGTGCCACCCTTGCCGCGACATCTGCAGCCGAGCGCAGTCGGGCGGACAAGGCCGCGCAGCGGTGCCGGCCATGGATGGCCGGCATTATTCGCTGAGGCAGGAGGCCGATTCGAATAACCCCGCCCGACTGTGCGGTCCTGGAGGGCGAAGCCATAAGACACGAGCCGCGCAGCGGCTCTCCTTCCCTCCAGGACGGCGAAGCCGTCGCGGCAAGGGTGGCACCCGGCGGCTCTTGCGAGGCGTCCGGGCGCCGCAGCCGTTGCGATGGCGAAGCCGAGCCACCGTAAGTCTGATCAACTGCAGCGGCCAGCGAGCCCCAACGAAACGCACATCGCCTCAGCAGGCGGACACCTGGTTCCGGCCAGCGGCCTTCGCCTTGTACAGCGCCTCATCCGCGCGAGCGATCAGCTCCTCAAACGTTTGCGTAGTGTCCGCCACGGCCACGCCGATGCTGGTGGTCATCGACAACCGCGTGCCGCCGAAGGGCACCTCGGTGGCCGCCACCGCCTGGCGCATGTCCTCGGCCAGCACCGCGGCCTCGCCCAGGGTCAGGCCCGGCAGCGCCAGCACGAATTCCTCGCCGCCGTAACGGCTAAGCAAAGTTCCCGGTTCGCGCACCGCGCCGATCAGGTTCGAAAACTGGCGCAGCAGCGCATCGCCGCCATCGTGGCCATAGGTGTCGTTGACCTTCTTGAAGTAATCAAGATCGAAGATCAGCAGTGCGAAGGGGCGGCCGCGCGCGCGGCAGTGTGCCAGAGCGCGGCTACCGTCTTCGATCAGCGCAACGCGGTTGAGCAGGCCCGTCAGGCCATCGATGCGCGCCAGGCGGCCCAGGTCCACGGCCAGGCGCTCGGTCACCAGCAGCATGAAGGCGATGAACCAGCCCAGCGCCAGCATGATGCCGATCACAAAAGTGGCAACGATCGGCGTGCCGCCGTGCATGGCGTCCTCGCCCATGCCGGCAGCCAGCGGAATGAACGGCCTGGCCGCATAGAACAGCAGGTCAGCTATAAAAACGACCGCCGCCAGCCGGCAACTGGTGCGCAACTCGCGCGGCCCGTGGCGAAGCAGCATCCACACCGTGCAGGCATCCCACGCCACCATCTGCACGCTGAAAAGGTGCAGGCGCACGCGCAGGCTCGGCACGATGTACTCGAAAAACGCCTGCGCCGCCACGAAAACCGCGATGAACACCACCGGCAGTCCCCAGCGCAGCGGCCGGTCGACGTGACGCGAAACACCGGCCAGCATCAGCGCCCCGGAAATGGCGATGAACAGGTTGCCCAGCACCACCGACATGCCTTCGTCGATCTGGTTGCGCAGGCCAGCGAACAGCGCGCCAAGCGTGGCCATCCAGAAGCCGGCGGCCCACAGGCGCAACACGCGCTGCCGTGGCAACACCAGGCCAAGCAGGGTGAAGCCGACCGACAGGGCGATCCCGATCAGGAAGCCAAGGATGCCGAGGGTAGGGATATCCAGACGCATGCAGCGTTATCGGCTGCGCCTGCGGATTCTTGACTGGTTTTTGTCAGGCCTCGACGGCGGGCGCCAGGAACTGATGCACGGCCTGGATCACCACGGAGCCTTCGCCCACCCCCGAGGCCACGCGCTTGACCGAACCTGAGCGCACGTCGCCCACCGCGAAAATGCCCGGCCGCGATGTAAGGTAAGCCGAAGGCACAACGCCTTCCACCGCCTTGCCGGTGACCACGAATCCTTTGTCGTCCAGCTCCACGCAACCCTGCAGCCAGTCGGTGTTGGGCTCCGCGCCGATCATCACGAACACATTGCTGATCAGGCGCGTGGTGACCTCGCCGGTGCCGCGGTGGGTCCAGCTGACTTGCCGCAGGCGGTCCGGGCCTTCCAGCCGGCACACCTCGGTATGCGTGTAAAGGGTGATCTTCGGCGACTGCACGATGCGCTGCACCAGGTAGTCGCTCATGGTGGCGGCAAGGCCGCCCGAGCGCACCATGATGTGCACATGGTTGGCGATGCGGGACAGGAACACAGCCGCCTGGCCGGCGGAGTTGCCACCACCGACCACCACCACTTCCTCGCCGCCGCAGAGCTGGCCTTCCATCGCCGTGGCGGCATAGTGCACGCCGGCGCCTTCGAAGCGGCCGTAATCCTCGACACTGAGCTTGCGGTAGCGCGCGCCGGTGGCCACCACGATCGCGCGTGCGGTTACCACCTGCTCGTCGTCCAGCAGCACGCGGAAGGGCGTGACCGAGCAGTCGATGCCTGCCGCGGCGCGCGACACCATCAGCTGCGCGCCGAACTTCTGCGCCTGCACCTGCGCACGGCCGGCCAGGGCCTGGCCGGAAATGCCCGTGGGAAAGCCCAGGTAATTCTCGATCTTCGACGACGTGCCTGCCTGCCCGCCCGGCGCCGTGCTTTCCACCACGATGGTGGCCAGGCCTTCGGAGGCTGCGTAGACCGCCGAGGCCAGGCCCGCTGGGCCACCACCGATCACCGCCACGTCGTACACCTTGGCAGGATCGAGCGTTTCGGTGAGGCCAAGGCCATCGGCCAGTTCACGCGACAAAGGATTGCGCAGCAGCGTGTCGTCGGCGAGCACCACCACCGGCAACTGGTCGGCGGAAAGCTCGAAGCATTCCAGGAAGCCACTGGCAGCAGGATCGAGTTCCGTATCAAGCAGGCGGTGCGGGTAGCCGTTGCGCACCAGGAAGCGCTGCAGCCGCAGGGTATCGGCCGAATGCGCCGGGCCGATCAGCACCAGGCCGTCGTTGAAATGGCGGATAAGGCCCACACGGCGCAGGATGAAGGCGCGCATGATGATCTCGCCGATATCCGGCTCCGACGACACCAGCCGGCGGAAATCGGCACGTGGCACTCGCACAAGGCGTGAAGGCACCGGCGCCCAGCCGGACATAAGCACCTGGCGGTTGTTGAACATGTCCAGCTCGCCGCTGAACTGATGGTGCCCGTGGATGGTCACCACGTCGCGGCTGCCGTCGCGCTGGCGGTGGAACACTTCCACCCTTCCTTCCAGCACGAAGAGGAAATCCACGCCGCGCTGGCCTCGCTCGAACAGCTCCGTGCCCGCCGGTACCTGCTGTTCCGTGCCATAGCGCCGCACCCGGGATGCCATGTCATCGGACAGCCGCGGGAACGTCTGCGCACTCCGCGCCATCGGGTCGCTGGGATCGATCGCCTGCTCAGGTCGGGGAGGAAGTTCAGCCATCATCGGATCGTAGCGTTTTGCGATGGCAAGGAATATGACCGGTTAAGGTGATGGTGCCACCGTCGTTGAAGCACATTGGCGGGGTTGGCTTGAGTTCTATACAGAATATTGTATAGTTCAATCATGACTGCACGGAAGCACGTCTGTTTCTTGGGTTCCGCACTGGACGACTTGCGCACGTTTCCGGATCCTGCTCGCCGCCAGGCCGGCCACCAGATCGATCGGTTACAGCACGGTTTGCAGCCGGATGATTTCAAGCCCATGCCGACCATCGGGCGTGGCGTGGAGGAAATCCGGATCAGGGACGAAAGCGGCGCCTATCGGGTCATCTACATCGCAAGGCTGCCGCGCGCAGTATACGTACTGCACTGTTTCAAAAAGAAAACCCAGCAGACTCCCCGCCCAGACCTGGACCTCGCTGCAAGCCGCTATCGTGAAGTAATCAAGGGCCTCGCTCCATGAGCAAAAAAACATTCTCAAGCGTATGGGACGCCATCGAAGATTCGTCCGAGCAGGTGGAGAACATGAAGCTGCGCTCGAAGCTGATGATGGCGCTCAAGCATCACATCGAGGCCGCCGCGCTCAGCCAGACGCAGGCAGCGCGGATTTTCCATGTCACACAGCCGCGCGTTTCGGACCTGGTACGCGGCAAGATCGACCTGTTTGGCCTGGACGCCCTGGTGAACATGGCCGCCGCGGCTGGCCTGCATGTAGAGATGAGGATCAGGCAAGCAGCTTGACGGGGCGGCGGGATTGCTTTTAGATCGTGGCAAATCCCTCTGCCGTGAATATCTGCCCATGCGAACGATCCCGCTTGCCGCCGCCCTGGCGATGGTTACGTTTTCCGCCATGGCCGGTCCCGCGGCCGAGGTGAACCCGCTGATCGGCACCGCCAACGGCGGCAATGTATTCCCCGGTGCGGTAGTGCCGTTCGGGATGGTGCAGTTCAGTCCCGAGGCCACGCCGCTGCCAGGCTCGCGGCACCTGATCGCCGCCCCCGGGGGCTACGAATACCGCGCCACCCAGGTGCGCGGCTTCAGCCTGACCAATGTGGAAGGGTGGGGTTGCGCCGGTGCCTCGGGCGACGTGCCGATCATGCCGGTGACCGTGCCGGTGACGAATTCACCCTCAAGTGATTTTCGCCACGCCTACGCGGTGGGCTTCAACCATGCCGACGAAGTGGCCAAGGCCGGCCACTATCACGTGACCTTGGACAACGGCGTGGCCGTGGACCTGAGCGCCAGCCTGCACACCGGTGCGGCACGCATCGTCTTCCCAGCCGGCAAGGACACCAACCTGCTGGTGCGCGCGTCGGATTCGGAAGTGGGTTCGCAAGACGCGAAGATCGCCGTGGACGCAGCCCACCGCCGCGTGACCGGGCAGGTCACCAGCGGCAACTTCTGCGGCTATACGCCCGTGAACCAGCGCAGCTACTACACGCTGTACTACGTGATCGAGGCCGACCAGCCCATCGTTGCCACCGGCAGCTGGAAGGATGGCAGCGTTACCGCGGGGGGAACGTCCTCCAGCGGTGGCACCGGCTATGGCGCGAAGGGGGTTCCCGATGCCGGCAAGGGTTCCGGTGCATGGATCAGCTTCGATGGCGCGAAAGGCCGTACCGTGAACCTTCGTATCGGCCTTTCCTATGTGAGCGCGGCCAACGCGCAGGCAAACCTGGAAGCTGAGAACCCGGCCGGCACCTCCTTCGACACCATGGCCGCGCGCGCCACCGCCGCATGGGACCAGAAGCTTGGCCAGGTGCAGGTGCAGGGCGGCAGTGCCGACCAGCGCACGGTGTTCTACACCGCGCTGTATCACGCGCTGATGCACCCGAACATCTTCAGCGACGTCAACGGCCAGTACCGAGGCTTCGATGGCGCCACGCATCAGGTACAGGCACCGCAGAAGGCCCAGTACGCCAATTTCTCCGGCTGGGACGTCTACCGTTCGCAGCTGGCGCTGGTGACCTGGCTCGACCCGAAAGCCGGCAGCGACATCGCGCAGAGCCTGCTGAACCAGGCCACGCAGAACCACGGCGTGTGGGACCGCTGGACACACAACAGCGGCGGTGTGCACGTGATGAATGGCGATCCGTCCGCCGCGGCGGTGGCAAGTATCGTTGCCTTCGGCGGTCGCGACTTCGACATGAAGGGCGCGATGGCCTCGCTGGTACATGCGGCCGACCATCCCACCGACCTCGATGCCTCGCACGATGGCTGTGAAGTGGAGTGCGTGGGCCAGCGGCCGGGTCTTTCCAGCTGGTTGTCGCTGCACTACATCCCGGTCGGCGCACCAGCCTGGGGGCCCGCCGCCGATACGCTGGAAGATGTCACCGCGGAATTCGGCATCAGCCAGCTGGCCGGCCGACTGGGCGACAAGGCCACGCAGCAGAGGTTCCTCGGCCGCGCGCAGAACTGGCGCAACGTGTTCGACGCCAAGGCCACGCCGACCGAAGGCTACATCCGCAACCGCAACACTGACGGCAGCTGGGCGCTGGTGAAGGATGATGACGACAAGGCCGCGCACGCCTTCGACCCCTCCACCGAAGATGGCTTCGTCGAAGGCAGCGCCGCGCAATACGTATGGATGGTGCCTTTCAATGTACACGGCCTGTTCCAGGCCATGGGCGGCACCGACAAGGCGCGCGCGCGACTGGATAAATTCTTCTATCAGCCTGACGGCACGTTTGCCGTGACCAAGGCCGGCCCGCTGCATGCGGAGCTCGACAACGAACCTTCCATTGGTACGCCCTGGCTGTACGCCTATGCGGGTGCACCGTGGAAAACCCAGGAACTGGTGCGCGAGGTGCTGGACAAGATCTGGGTGAATGCGCCGAACGGCATTCCCGGCAACGACGACCTGGGTGAGATGAGCTCCTGGTACGTGTTCGCGGCGATGGGCCTGTATCCGGCAACACCCGGACGCGCGGAGTTCGTGCTGGGAAGCCCTGAGTTTTCGCACATCACCATCAAGCGCGCCGATGGTGACGTAGTAATCGATGCACCCGCGGCGGGCCCGGGCAAGCCTTATGTGCAGGGCCTCAGCGTCGATGGCAAGGCCGCTTCCCGACCGTGGCTGCCCGAATCGTTCGCGCTGCACGGCGGCAAGTTGCGCTTCGACCTGGGTGACGCACCGCAAAAGAAATGGGGCGCCGGCAGCGCCGACGCCCCACCCTCATTCGACGTGCATTAACCGTTTTTCTTAAGCCACGCATCGACCGCCGGCAGGCGTTCGTTGCGAACTTCAGTACGGTACTTGATGTTGGCGATCACCGTGTCCGCGCCACGGCGTGAGGTCGGCGCGATGTATTTTTCCGCGAACGCCTGCACCTTGCCGATCATCGACGGATCGAACGACGAACCGCCGATGCCCGGGTAATAGCGCGCGCTGGAGGTGGAATCAACCAGCTTGTCCACCTGCGCCTTGTGCGCCACGGCGAAATCGAAGGCCATGTCCGGGTGGTTGCGCCCCACGCCGGTGATCATCCCAGCGCTGTTGGTGGCACCGGGTTCGTCAGTCAGGGCAAGGTCCAGTGCCCGCTGGGCGAGAGCGTCGTCCTTCACGGTGGAAAGCAGGAAGTACAACTGATCCTTCACCAGGGGTGTGGTCTCGGCCTTGGCCTGGGCGTGCAGCTTGTCCCAGGTGGCGGCATTCGCATTGCTCGCGACCACGGCCATGATCGTCTTGCGCAGTTCCGCCGGCATGTCGTTGGCGTCGAAACGACGCTGCGCTTCGGCCAGCACTGCCTTGTCGCCAAACGATCCCAGCGCACTGATCAGATGCGTGCGCAGGATCGTCACCGGCGCAGGTTCGCCATGCGTGGGCATCCATCCCACGCGCTTCATTTCAGGGCTCAGGCGCGCGATGGCGAACTTGCGGAAGGTCGCCTGCCGCGCGGCATCGCCGCGGTAGTAGGAATCGAGCCCCTGCATCCCGTCGACCACCTCGCCCCAAACCTGCGGCACGCTGTCGGTGGTGACGGCCTTGGCCAGGTCCATGTAGTTGGCAGGTGTCTCCACGCCTGCCATCGCCATCGCCCAGGTATCGCCCATGATGCCCAGCTGGTCGATCGGCTGCAGGCCTGCGAAGGCGCCGCGCAAGGCCTGGAATTCCTTCGGCGAGTACAGCGTGCGGTAGTAGCCGCCCTGCCCCGCGTTGACCACCACCGGGCCACAGCCCGGGACGGTGATCGTGCCCTTGCCGTCGGCGACCAATGCCGTGGCAACCGTGCCCTTGCCCACCTGGGCGGTGACCGGCACGTGCCACATGAGCGGCTTCTTGTTCGGCTGGTCCTTGCTGAACTCGCCCTGCTCCAACTGCACGGTGGTGTTACCACCGGCGCAGGCAGCGGACACCACCTTGATCATCGGCACACCCGGCTGCAGGGTGAAGTCGTGCGCGATGGTGCTTACCGGCTTGCCGGCGGCGGCGTCCATCTCGTGCCAGAGGTCGTCCGATACGGTGTTGCCGTAGGCATGGGCCTTGATGTAACGGCGCACGCCATCGCGCCAGGTATCGGCGCCCACATAGCCTTCGAGCATGCGGATCACCGCCTCGCCCTTCGAATAGGTGATCGTATCGAAGGCCTGGCTGGCCTGCTCCACCGTCTCGATGTGCTGCACGATCGGATGCGTCGTCGCCGCGGCGTCACGCGACATGGCCTGTTCACGGATCCCGACGTTGTCCAGGGACGTCTGCCATTCCGGATGGAGCTTGGCGGTGGTGCGGCTGGCCATCCACGAGGCGAAACCTTCGTTCAACCACAGGTCATCCCACCAGCGCATCGTGACCAGGTCGCCGAACCACTGGTGGGCCATTTCGTGCGCGGCAATGCCGAACACGCCCTGGCGATCACGCTGGGTGGAAATGCTCGGATCAAGCAGCAGCGCATATTCGAAGGTATAGATCGCGCCCCAGTTCTCCATCGCGCCGAAGAACTGGCTTGAGCCCGGACCGCCGATGAGGTCGAGCTTCGGCAGCGGATATTTCACGCCGAAATAGTCCTCGTAATAGGGAAGGATGTGCGCCGCCGCGTCGAGCGCGAAGGCGGCTTTTGCGGTATCGCCGCGCTTGACGATGATGCCGATATCCACGCCGTTCACCTTGCGCGACACGCGCTCGAAATCGCCGGCGCCAAAGAACAAGAGGTAGGACGACATCTTCGGTGACGCCGCGAAGTGAACACGTTTCAAGCCGCCCGGAAGCGAGCCCGTCGCGGCGATCGGCGTGTTGGCGATTGCCATTTGATCGCCAGGAACGGTCGCCGTCAGCGTGAACGTGGCTTTCTTGTTGGGCTCATCCCACGAGGGCACAAAGCGCCGCGCGTCGGAGTTTTCGAACTGCGTGAACAGCGCGCGTTTCTTGCCCTTCGCCGTGTCGTAGTCGAGCGCGAAGAGACCCGCCGCCTGCAGATAGATCTTACCCTTGTAGTCGATGGCTAGGACGTGAGGTCCGGCGGCGATCTGGGACGGAAACGTCAACGTTGCCGTCTGTTCCTTCGGGTCGAATACGACCTTGGGTGCGCCCGTTACACCCGAAAGCGAAACATGTCCGAACGTCATGTCGGCGGCGTTCAACTCGATGGTCTGCGTCGGTTGCTTGATTGCGACGTCGATCTTCACACTGCCCGTAA
Source organism: Pinirhizobacter sp. (assembly GCF_036499745.1). NCBI lineage: Bacteria > Pseudomonadati > Pseudomonadota > Gammaproteobacteria > Lysobacterales > Rhodanobacteraceae > Pinirhizobacter > Pinirhizobacter sp. The sequence continues at coordinate 13 of NZ_DASYDG010000039.1, read as the reverse complement.
ACGTCAGATGCGT
>NZ_DASYDG010000038.1:0-122865 GCF_036499745.1 Pinirhizobacter sp. | reverse complement strand
CCCTCGGGCGACAAGTCCGACAACCAGGGCCGCTTCGTCGCCTGCCGCGAAGGTTTCTACGATCCGGAAGTTTTCACCCGCGGTCGCGAGGTCTCCATCACCGGCACCATCCATGGCACGGTCTCGCAGAAGGTCGGCGATTTCGACTATGCGTATCCACGCGTGGAAGCCGACGTGGTTTACCTGTGGCCCAAGCGCGTGATCTACAACTACCCGCCGGGGTACTACGACCCGTTCTGGGGTCCGGGCTTCGGCCCGTACTGGGGCGGTCCGTACTGGGGCGGCTGGGGTGGTTATGGTGGTTATGGCCGCTACGGATATGGCGGCGGTTACCGTCGTGTGATTGTCGTCCCGCGCCCGGCTCCTCACCGCTAAAAGCGCGAACAAAAAGAAGCCGGCGCAAGCCGGCTTCTTTCATGGGGCGAAACCTCCTATCGTCAACCCGGCGGCCAGGTCATCCGGCGACCGGCAAGCAGGTGGACATGCAGGTGGTACACCGTCTGTCCACCATCTTCGTTGGTGTTGAGCACAGTGCGGTAGCCTTTCTTCTCGAAGCCTTGTTCCCGCGCGTAAGACGCCGCTGCAAGCAGTAGCTTGCCCAACAACTCTGCATCGGCCGTCGTGGCATCACCCAGGCTGGCGATGGCCCGCTTGGGAATGAACAGCACGTGCACCGGGGCCTGGGGATTGAGGTCGCGGAAAGCCAGCACGTCGTCGTCTTCATAGACGATATCGGCGGGGATCTCGCGACGGACGATCTTGGCAAAGATGGTATCGGTCATGTCAAAAGTTTCCGATGAAGTCAGGAGCCGAGCACCTGGCGGCTGCCAAAAGCGTGCGCCAGCGTGCCACGATCGACGAACTCCAGCTCGCCGCCCAACGGCACGCCATGGGCAAGTCGGGTGACGCGGATGCCAGCGGCACGTGCCAGCTGGCCCAGGTAATGCGCCGTGGCCTCGCCTTCGACCGTGGGATTGGTGGCCAGGATCATCTCCTCCACCTCACCCTCGCCCAGGCGCTGGGCGAGCAACGGTAACCCCAGTTCCTCAGGCCCCAGGCCATCGAGCGGCGAAAGGCGGCCCAGCAGGACGAAATAGAGGCCGCGATAGCCGGTGGCCTGTTCGATGGCGACCAGGTCCGACGGCGACTCCACCACGCACAGCACGTGTTTGTCGCGACTGGCGCTGGCACACACCGAACACACCGCTTCCTCACTGAAAGTGCGGCAGCGGCTGCAATGGCCGACATCGCGCATGGCGGCCTCGAGCGCCGCAGCCAGGCGGAACCCTCCCTGGCGCTCGCGCTCGAGAAGATGGAAGGCCATGCGCTGGGCGCTCTTGCCGCCCACGCCAGGCAGGCAGCGCAGGGCGTCGATCAGCTCGGCGAGGAGTCGGGAACCGCTGCTCATGCGAAGATCAGAACGGCAGCTTCATGCCAGCTGGCAGGTTCAGGCCGGCAGTGACGCCACCGAGCTTGTCCTTGCTCACCTGGGCGATCTTGTTCACCGCGTCGTTGAAGGCGGCGGCGATGAGGTCTTCTGTCATTTCCAGGTCGTCGGCAACGAGCTTCGGATCGATCTTCACCCGGCGTACCTCGTGGGCGCCGGTCACGATCACAGTAACCATGCCACCACCGGCACTGCCGGTGACTTCCATGCGGGCGATTTCTTCCTGCGCACGCTTCATGTCTTCCTGCATGCGCTGGGCCTGCTGCATCAGCTGACCGATTTGTGCCTTCACGTCATTGCTCCAGGGGCTTGATGGATTGGGGTATGACACGTGCGCCGAAGTCGCGTTGCAGTGCCTGTACCAGGGGATCGTTGCCGATGGCCTGGACGGCATCGGCCTGGCGCGCATCGCGCACCTGGGCCGCTCGCTCGGCTGGCGTTTCCCCTGCTGCGTGGTCGGCAATGAAGCGCAAGCGGATACGCCGGCCCACGGCTTTGGTGAGCCGTTCTTCCATCTGGCCGGTGAGCGGTTCCACGGCCAGATGCATGTAGGCCGGCTTCAGTACCAGTGTCATGGTTTCGCCGTCGACCTCACGCATCGACGCGTTCTGCGCCAACTGGCCCAGCGGCCCGCGCAGGTTCGCGCGCTCGATCAGGGTATGCCAGTCGGGAATGTCGCCGCTGGCGGCCAATGAAGGTGCAGGCACGGCCGGCGCGGACGTGCGCGGTGACACATCCGGCGGCGCTTCACGCGATGCCGCGGGGATCTGCGACGGGCGTGTGCTTGCTCCCGGCGAAGATACAGGTGCGGATGCTGCCGGATTGACCCGGGACGTGCCGCTATCGCCGCCCACGGCGTTGCCGGTGGGCATCGCCGGCGCACGGCGCGGTGCGGGCGCGGTTTCGCCTTCTGCCGGGGTGAACGCAAGCATGCGCAGCAAGGTCATTTCAAAACCGGTGCGCGCATCCGGGGCGAGGTTAAGGTCGCGGCGGCCGGTGGTGGCTATCTGGTAGTACAGCTGTACGTCCTGCGCTGACAGGCGTTCGGCCAGGGCAGCTTCGGCGGCATCATCCAGCCCGTGGCCCGCCACCAGCTGGGCCAGTTGCAGTCGGTGCAACAGGCCCGCGATGTCGTCCAGCACGCCTGCGAAATCCGGCGAGAACGAGGCGATGCGGTCGCATTCGGCCATCAATGCCGGGCCATCATTGGACGCCAGCGCCTCAAGCACGCCCAGTACCTGGCCGCGGTCGACGCTGCCAAGCATGGCGCGCACGTCGGCCGCCTTGAGCGAACCGGCGCCATAGGCGATGGCCTGGTCGAGCAACGACAGGCCGTCACGCATCGAGCCGTCGGCGGCACGGGCGATTTCATCCACGGCCTCGCTCTCGAAGGCAATGCCCTCGGCACCGAGAATATGCAGTATCTGGCCGCTGACCTGGTCGGGCAACATGCGCTTCAAGTTGAACTTCAGGCAGCGCGAAAGCACCGTCACCGGGAGTTTCTGGGGATCGGTGGTAGCCAGCAGGAACTTCACGTGCGGCGGCGGTTCTTCCAGTGTCTTGAGCAACGCGTTGAACGCAGGCTTGGACAGCATGTGTACCTCGTCGATCAGGTACACCTTGAAGCGGCCGCGGGAGGGCGCGTATTGCGCGTTCTCGATCACCTCGCGCACGTCGTCCACGCCGGTATTGCTGGCAGCATCGATTTCAAGCAGGTCCACGAAACGCCCGGCGTCCACCGCCGTGCATACGGCGCACTCGCCGCAGGGATCGGACGATTCCCCGCGTTCACAGTTGAGCGACTTGGCGAAGATACGCGCGATGGTGGTTTTGCCGACGCCGCGGGTACCGGTGAAAAGATAGGCGTGATGCATGCGCCCGGATTCGAGCGCATTGGTAAGCGCGCGAACCACGTGTTCCTGGCCCACGAGCTCGGCGAATTTACGGGGGCGCCATTTGCGCGCCAGAACCTGATAACTCATGCCTTCACTACCTTGGGGCGACAGGTGATTGTGCCAAGGAGTGGCTTGGGATGCGAACGCCCAAAAAGGTGGCGGCCCTGCCAGCCACACCCCGGCACCCGAATCATTCGCTACCGTTGCTTCCTTCCGGACCTGGCGGAGTTTACGAACTATCGTCGCGGGGGGACCGTCAGGGCCACCGTAATTTAGCCAATCAGTTTGGCGGAGAGAGAGGGATTCGAACCCTCGATACGCTTTTAAGGCGTATACACACTTTCCAGGCGTGCTCCTTCAACCACTCGGACACCTCTCCACGCGCATTCTCCGCGCCTTCCCTGCCCGCTTCCGTGCCGGCAAAGAAGCGGAATTGTAATGACACGCGGCACCGGGCACAAGGCAGGCCTAGCCGGCATCGATCCTTGGCGGCAACGGATCGGGCAATACAAGGCGGTCACCCGGCTGGGCGATTCGAAAGCCCAGGGCCGAAAGCTTCCGCCCATCGTCCTGTGAACCGTAGTGGTAGGCCACGATGCGCGCGCGCAGGTCCGCATCGTACTCGCTCAACAGGTCGTCGGCACCGCTATGCGAAGGATTGCCTACGAGGCTGCAATCGTGCGCGACCAACTCGCCATGCGCGGCAACGACCGCCAGCAGCTCGGGGATCGGCCGCGTATCGCCGGTGTAGACGAAGCTGCCATCGAGCGCCAGCCCATACGAAGTGCCGGCACGGTGATGGCGCGTGGCGAAAATATCGAACCACTGCCCTTCATGCCAGAAGCCCCGCGAACACGGCACCAATGTGAACGCTTCCCACCAGTTCACCCCGCCTTCGGCCAGTACACCGGGATAGTCGGCGATGCGTCCCTGCAACCAGGGCACCAGGTTGGCATGCAGGAATAACTTGCAGCGGCCGCGCAGTGCTTCATCGAACCAAAGCCGGATGAACAGGCGCTCCAGGCCGCCGACATGGTCCAGATGCACGTGGGTGATATAGATCGCCGCCGGCAACGTGCCATAAGCTGCCTGGTAGCGGTCGAGCGTATCCGGGCCACAATCGACCAGGAGCCTTGGCTGGCCGTCGTGTTCCAGGACAACCGCCGAGGAGCCCAGCTCCACGGCATGGGCCGCCCCGGTGCCAAGGAAATGCAGGTGCCAGGTCATGCGCCCAGGGTCCTTTCGTAACGATATACCAGCGGCTTCCACACGTCGGTGTCGAAGGCACGGTCGCCCGAACGGGCTGCGCCTACCTTGATCAGCGACCGGCGCAGCCTGTCCAGGTTGTCCTGCTGCCATGACAGGTGTGGTGCACGCAGCCGGCCTCGGTCGAAATCAATGAGGTACAGGCCCTCCGGATTGACCAGGATATTGTGGGCGTTCAGGTCTGCATGCCACACGCCTTCGCGGTGGAAGCGCGCCACCAGTGCACCCACCTGCCCGGCAAGTTCGGTATCCACGCTACCGGCTGCGATTTTTTCAGCAAGGGTGGACGCACATGGAATGCGCAAGGTGACGAGGTCCGCGCTGTAACGCAGGCCATGCCGGACAAATCCCGCGGCAAGTGGCGCCGGCACCGGCAACCCCCGGCCAAGCAGGTGCGCCAGCAAGCGGAATTCCCGAAAACTGCGGGTGCGGTCGGCGCCGAGCCACAGGTAACGGTCGCCCAGGATGTTCGCCACCATGCCGCCCCGGCGGTAGTGCCGAAGTACAGCCTCGCCGGCGTCGGTGCGGATGATGCTCACGCCCCCGCGGCCGCCGGTGGCAGCCGCCAGCGCGCCCTGACCCTGCCACCACGCAGGCTCGAACCAGCGGCGATCGACCGCAGGTACCAGACCTGCGTCGAAGACAATGCCGCCGCCCTGGTCGGCAAGCACGCGCTCGTCTGTCATCATCGTCGACTGCACCGTTCGATCCGCCGCCACTGTCACCGGAAGGTGAGTCTAGCAATGCCAAGCCCCGTCAACGCAGTTCCCGGCAGCATTTGCCTGCTGCGCACCTCTGCCATCGGCGATGTCACCCACGTGGTGCCGCTGGTTCACACCGTCCAGGCCGCCTGGCCGGCCACGTCGATCACCTGGATCGTCGGCAAGCTCGAACGGAAGCTTGTGGGTGATCTTCCCGGCGTCGAATTCATTACCTTCGACAAGGGCAAGGGCCGCCAGGGCATGGGCGAGGTGCGCCGGGCACTGGCCGGACGCCGTTTCGATGCACTGCTGCACATGCAGGTGGCACTGCGTTCGAACATCCTTTCATTGGCGGTGAAGGCCACGCGCCGCATCGGCTACGACCATGCACGCTCGAAAGACCTGCACGGCCTGTTCGTCAACGAACGCATCCCTTCGCGCACCGGCGAGCACGTGCTCGACGCCATGGGCAGCTTCATCGAACCACTTGGACTGAAGCAGACCCGGGTGCAGTGGGATATTCCCATCGACGAGGAATCCCATGCGTGGGCGGCGGAACAGCTGCCTGGCGAGGAGCCGTCCTTGTTGGTGAGCCCGATGTCCAGCCATACCGTGCGCAACTGGTTGCCCGAGCGCTATGCGGCAGTGATGGACCATGCCCATGAACGCGGCTTCCGGGTACTGCTTACCGGCGGCCCCTCAGGGCCTGAGCGCGAACTGGCCGACCGCATCCTTGGCAAGGTCACGCACGCTCCTGTGGACCTCACTGGCAAGGACACCCTCAAGCGCTACCTGGCACTGCTCTCACGCGCGCCGATGCTGCTGACGCCCGATTCGGGCCCCATGCACATGGGCAACACCGTGGGCACGAAGATCCTGGGTTTGCATGCGGCAAGCAACCCGCATCGTTCAGGGCCGTACTCCGACCGGCGATGGTGCGTGGACAAGTACGATGCCGCTGCGCGGAAATTCCTGGGCAAACCGGCGAGCGATATCCCCTGGGGCACGAAAATTGAGTTTCCCGGCGTCACCGACCTCATCGAGGTCGACGAGATGATCGACCGCTTCGAGGCGTGCCGGGAATTCCTCCGACTCTAGGCCCTACTTGGCCCGGTAGTCTTTGTACGACTTCTCTTCCACCAGTTGCGAACCCAGCTTCAGGTTGATCTCGCGCTTGATCGCCGCGCGCTCATCGTTCTCGAAATACACCGATCGCGCCAGCTTGATGAAAGCGGCATCGAACTCCTGCGCCGACTCCTTCACCCGGATCTCGTCCTCGATGTCCCACAACCTTTCGTTCACGGCAAGCAGCCGCGTACGCTCGGCGGAGATGTCGGTCTGGGAGGCAGGCGCGTTGCCCCACGTGGCGTTCAACAATTCAAGCTCGTTGCGCACGTTGGCAAGTTTGGCCGCATCTTCGATGCGCTGGGATTTAATCTCCAGGATGGTGATCTTGTCGATCAGTTCGCCGAACGAGACGGGGGTTTCGATGAGGCTCATGGCCGTGTCCTTGGGAGCGTAGGCCGGCAAGATTAACAAGCGATACGGGGCCTTGTCGCCCGCGAGACACCGCCGTCACGCGGTTCTATTCACCTTGGCCCTGCCAACGCCGAGGAGCGACCGATGCAAAGCCCGCAGATTCCGGAAAAGCCTGGACTTACCCCGGCCACGCCCGAGGAGACACCCAGTACGCCAAAACCTGAAATTCCGGCACCGGACCCGGATACACCACCTGAGGAGCAACCTGTCCACCCGGACAATCCCGAGGCACCGGGCACACGCGAACCGCCGGACCCGGGCGTGGAGCAGGCGGCGCTGGCCGCCCGCATTCCCTGAAAAGACGAAGCCGCCTGGTAAAGGCGGCTTCTTCATGGCGTCCCTGCCAGCCAGGCGTTTTACGCAGCCTTCGTCACATCCTGCAGGCGATGCTCGATCGTCGCGCCGGTGCTGATCTCGATCTGGCGCGGCTTCATCGCCTCGGGCACTTCGCGCTTGAGGTCGATCGTCAGCAAGCCATTGAGGATGCTCGCACCCGCCACGCGCACGTGGTCGGCTAGTTCGAAGCGGCGGTTGAACGGACGATAGGCAATGCCGCGGTGCAGGTATTCACCCTCGGCCTCGACCTTCTTCTCACCGGTGACGATCAGCAGGTTCGGCTGCTGGGTGATGGTGAGGTCTTCCTGGGCGAAACCCGCCACCGCCATGGTGATGCGGTAGGTATCCTCGCCAGTCTTGAGGGTGTCGTACGGCGGCCAGTTGTCATTGGGCTGGGCGCGCTTGGCGGTCTCGAGCAGGTCGAACAGACGGTCGAAACCGATGGAGGAACGGTACAGCGGGGCAAAATCGACGGTATGCATGTGGGTCACATCCTCTATCTGAGCAATGGAAAGTAGAAGCCCCTCGTGGGGCATCGCTGGCCGGCCCCGAAGGCACCGGCATCCGCTATCTATGTGCGGTGACGCCGTGTTCAAGGGCTCATGTGCGTCTTCACTGCACGAACCGGGCAACAGGCCTGGGATGCCTTGCCGGGTGCACCGGATGCGCCGGGGTAGTGATGCACTTCCGTAACATCGGTCGAATTGCCTAGACACGGGCGGAAGTGACAGCAAGATTTCCGTAAGTTCTTGCGACTTGGCACAATTCCGCCAATCATTGGAGCGTCCCGTTCTCCCGCCTGCCCGAACCATGATATGCACGTAAACGGCAAGTTCTTGCGATGTTCGCAAGGGCACCGCTAGACCTTCCGGCAAGTCGCGGCGGTTGCTGGCGCAGGCGTAGAACAGTGGCTAACGAAGCTACAGGCACCATCATGGACATGCCGGTTCGCCGGTCCATCACGATGGACTGGGACAATTTCCACCCTGCCCGCACCCAGGGACTGACCCACGATTTCGTCGACCACCCATTGCTGGCACCCGACGAGCTCGCCCAACTGGGCAAACGCTGCCGCGGCACCACACGCTGGTTCTCGTTCAACAACCAGGCCACGCCCGGGTCGAACTTCGACGAAGTGGGCAGGCTATTTCCAAACAACCGCTCGATCGTGGACTCCATCCACGACATCAGCAATGCCAAGGCTTGGGTGCTGCTGCGGCACATCCAGGCCGACCCGGTATACCGCACCCTTATCGACGAGGCGATGGATCCCATCCGGGAGCGCATCGAGGCCATCGATCCGGGCATGTACTACCGCGCCGGATGGATCTTCGTCGCCTCGCCGCACACCGTCACCCCGTACCACATCGATCGCAACAACGGCCTGCTGTTGCAGGTTCGCGGGCACAAGACCCTGTACGTTTGGGACCCGGACGATGAGTACGTGTGCAGTGAACGTGCCCGGGCAAGCTTCCACGCCCGCCACGATCTCGCCCTGGTGCAATGGCGCGAGGAATTCCGCGAGCGGGCGCACCGCTACGACCTTGGCCCCGGTACCGGGGCGTACATCCCGATGACCTCGCCGCATATGGTGGAGACACTCGACGAATCGTCGATCACCGTGAGCTTTACCTACAGCACGAACGCCACCAGGCGCGAATCGATGATGCACTTCGCCCATGAGCTCGCCCGGCGTGCCCACGTTACGCTGCCCCCGGTGGGCAGCGACCCGTTGTCCGACCACGCGGCCTATGCGTTGACAGCGTTATCCGTGGCGGTGCACGGACCCGGCAGCCATCCGCCAGCGTGTCCGTCGCTGGCGCATCGCACGCGGTACGCCGTAGCCGACTGATCTTCCCTACAGTCCATCGATCCGGGACATGGCCCTACAAGGGCTGAAACTTGATGGTTGCTCGCCACGTCGGCGGCCATTATCCATGCCTGCACGAGTTCGCGTCCTGCCCGCAACCCCGACCCATCCAGCCCGCCGCCCATGCCGGCTTCTCCAGCGTTGTCAAGCCAGGAATGCTCGCTACCTGAAGTGCGACCGCGCACTTCCACGGTGCATTGCCGTGCTTAAAAAATCCCCGACTCCAACGTCAAGGACAGCCCGAGTTATTTCGTTATCTCCCCCCGGCCCGATGAACGTGATCTTCGCAAGACAGAAGATGGAATTCACAGCCTTCATAGGCTCAATAGCGCGGGAGGGGTCAAACCACCTGGCAGTCACTTCAAATATAAGGTGAGCTTGAAGGACGGAAATCGATTGAAGGTCGAAAGGCCGTCAGATACGGAGGGCGCGTTTCGACGTCTATTTTTCTTACGAATACAGCCGGATCGAGCAAAAACCCCACTCCAAGACATGGATATTCAACGATGGACCCCGACGGCACCATGACCCAGTCTATAGCCGGGAGCTTCCCATGAAGATAGAAGGAAGTACTGCGGCGCCCGACGTACTTCGTCCGGCTGTTTCCTTCGAGGATGCGAAATGGGACTCGATCGAATATTTGCTGGACGAGGCCGATACATGGCTCGCTCGCGGAGGAGAGCCGCGCCTGCTAGGGTTGTCAGATCCACGCATCACCGAGGTATGGAGCAAAGTAAGTCCAGATCACGAGCCTCCCCCCGGCCTACTGGCCTTCCTGCATCGCGCTGGCGCGGACGCACCGTTCATGAGTCCATACCTTGAACATAGTTATCGCCTGGAACACTACGAAGATAACCTTCGTTCCGCTAGGATTTTCGTAGGCAGCCTGTCATCGAATGACAACCCCACTGATTTGCATTGCCTGGACGAGAAAGGCGCCTTACGTGCATCGATCGTCATTATCGCGTGCGATATTATCGGCGAAACCTACTACTGCATGGATGTATCGAACAAGGATTCTCCGATTTACCAGCTATACACCGAGAACTGCGAACTGATGGAGAGTTCCCATACGATGCTTGGATTTCTCGGGCTGGAACTGATCAACTACTGGGCCAAACAGGATTGGCCGGAAGGATAGAAACCTCTTCGGCGTCGGCCGCGATGCTGGCGTTAGCTTCCCGAAGCCACCGCGCGCCGCACCGAAACCCGCACCACATCAACCCCAAGTGGCGTTCCCTTGTTGAAAGGCTCCGGCGGCGTCAGTTCCAACTGCATGGTGTCGGGCTGGCGAGTGGCATCGCGCTCAACATACGCGACAACCGACTGCTCGCCCTGCCCTGCCGGGAGCACGAGTGCCTGCGCGTGTCCATCCACGACCAACGCCATCGCCTTTGACGAGCGCGACGCAACATACCGAACGGTCACCTCGTAGTGACCCTCGCCCAGGGCTGCGTGCCACTGCAACTTGTACACGGTTGAGGGATCCTCGTATCCGTAACCGTTGTAGTTGAGGAACTTTTCAGCGTCGGCTTCTGGCAGGTCTACCATGCCGTTCGCCGGGGCGCGTACATCCCGCGGAATGACGCGCAAGGGCTTTGCCAGCGACAGGGCGATCACGGGTTCGAATGCCTTCGCCGCCTGTCCCGCAAGCAAGGTACCAGCGTGGATATCCAGGCCATCTCCGGCACGCCTGGCGTCAACGGCTGCACCAGGCGCACCGCCAAGCAACCGAATATCGCCGAATGGCGACCCGACCACGCCAGGTAAATGCAACACACCATCGGCGGGAGCATGGTCGATAAAAAGGTAAACCTTATCGCGTCCGATCGTGGCATGGCCGAAATCGAGCCTGCCGAACGGCGAAGCCCGCGTGCCATACACCGCCTCGCCGTTGGTCGCCATCCATGCCCCGATGCCGTGCAACACATCCGCCTCGAACGGCACCACGCTGCCATCACCCTTCGGCCCGATATTCAGGATGTAGTTTCCGCCGGCACTCACCACACGCACCAGCCGGGAAATGTTCTCCCGCACCTTCGCCTGTACATCGCCTCGCTGCTGCCAGCTGCGATAACCCCAGGTTTCAGGGAACATCGACGCCGGCGACTGCCAGGGTTCCTCAACGCGCACCTTGGGTTCGGCGTTGTCGCCCATCACGGTGAAGTCGCCCTGGTGATTCCACACGCGACCTGAAACCATGGTCTGTGGCTGCAGCGCGTGCACTGTTTCTTCAAAATGCCGGCTTTGTGCCGCGGTGGGCTTACCCATGTCGAACCAGATTTCGGCGATCGGCCCGTAGTTGCCCAGCAGTTCCTTCAACTGTGCCACGTTGAAGGCTTCCTGCCCCGCCGTGATCGGATTGCTGTTGCCCTCGATATAGGTGTTTCCACCCGGATGGTGCCAATCGATGGTGGAGTAATAGACACCGAAGGCCAGCCCTTCCTTCTTGCAGGCCTCAGCCAGTTCCTTCACCACGTCGCGCTTGAACGGCGTGGCATCGACGATGTTGTACGGCGTGACGCGCGTATGGAACATGTTGAAACCATCGTGGTGCTTGGCCGTGACCACGATGAACTTCATGCCGGCCGCCTTGGCAAGCCTGGCGATAGTGTCGGCGTCGAAGTCCACCGGATTGAACGACGACGCGGTGGCGGCATACGCCGTCCCATCGATATTCCCGTTGGCGAGAATCTGCTCGCTATAACCGTTGTCCACGCGCTTGCCCTGCCACTCACCGCCTAGTGCTGAATAAAGCCCGAAATGGATGAACATGCCGAAGCGCCGATCTTGCCACTGGGCGATGGTGGCGGCGCTGGGCCGATGGGTGCCCAGCGGGCGGGGGACGTCCTGTGCACCTGTCGTGGCAGCCAGGGCGTGCCCGCACAGGGCAAGGAGGGAAGCGGCGACGGCCGCGCGAACGCTGTTCTGCATGGGGTGATTCCGGTCATGGAAAGGCATCCGCTGACGTCCCTCAACGCGCGAACAGTAAAGAGTGTGTCCACCGCGCGGCGCCTTGGCAACCCCTTCTTGTGACGCCGACAGGTGATAATCGGCCACCTTCGACTTGAACCCCGTCCTTCCATGAGCCAGACCAGCCATCGCGTCCATGGCCTTGCCGGTGACGACCTCGAGCCCGACTGGCCCGCGCTCACCCTGGATGAACTGGTGGCGTTGAGCATGGACTACCCGATGCTTGCGCCGCCGCTGGCGATCAGTTGGCACAGCCCCCGGCCACTCTCGGCCGCGGCCCTGGTGCGCCATGGCCAGGGCACGGTGTTCGTGAAGCGGCATCACCATAGCGTGCGGTCGATCCGGTCGCTGGACACCGAACATCGCTTCATGCATCACCTGCGCTCGCGGGGCATACCCATCCCTGGGTTGCTCACCGATACGATAGGACGCACTGCGGTGCAGGCAGGTGACTGGGTCTACGAGGTTTACCAGGCGATCACCGGTGATGTCTACCGCGAAGCGTTCTCGTGGTCGCCGCTGGACAACCTGCAGCACGCGCACACCGCCGGCTGCATGCTGGGCAAGCTGCATAATGCATCCGAAGGATTCGACGGTCACGATCGCGGCACGCATATCCTGGTTGCGCGAAGTGACTTGATCCTGGCGCCTGATCCGCTGAAGGAACTTGAAAAACAGTTCCCTGAGCGCCCAGCCTTGCGCGACTATCTGCAAGAGCGTCCATGGCGCGATCAACTTCGCACAGCGCTCGAACCCTGGCATGCACGGGCTCACCGCGGGCTGGCTGGGAAGCCCACACTATGGACGCATGGCGACTGGCACGTATCGAACCTCGGGTGGAGCGGCGGCGGCGCCAATGCACGGATCACCTCTGTGTTCGATTTCGGACTGGCGGCACCTACCTTCGCCCTGTTCGACCTTGCCACGGCTATCGAACGCAACGCGATTGCCTGGCTTGCCCTTGACGAACCGGGGGCCGCGCACCTGGACATCGCCCTGGCGCTGATCGAAGGTTATCGCCAGTCGCGGCCATTGCCAGCCAGCGACATCGCCCTGCTCGCCGACCTCCTGCCCATTGTCCACGTCGATTTCGCGCTCTCGGAAGTGGAGTATTTCCAGGCCATCACCGGCGCCCCCTCCCACGCCGATGTGGCTTACGAGACCTTCCTGTGTGGGCATGCGGCATGGTTCCACACCGCCGAGGGCGCGGCGCTTCTCGCTGCCATTCGACAATTTGCCGGCATTTCGTGATTTAATCATCCCATTGAAGCGGGGGTGCCTGGCGTACAGTCAGGCTGAGAGAGTCCCTTGGAACCTGACCCGGTTAGTACCGGCGTAGGGAGCTTGATGAATCGCATCGCCCGGACGGCGATGCGGTTTACCGTCGCTTCGCTTTGCCCGAAGACGACGATGACCCTACCCCGCACGCCCCTCGCCCTTGCCCTCATTTCCGCCATCGCCGTGGCCCATGCCGCGGACACGCCGGATGCGCCTTCAGTGGTGCAAGCAAAGAACCTTGCCACCGTTGACGTCAACGCCACCGTCGACAAAGGCTATCGCGCCAGCGACGCGCAACTGGATACGTTCGGCAGCTTCGGCTCTGCGCCACTGCACGACACACCTGCGTCGATCCTGGTGATCACCCGCGACCAGATCGACGACCGTCAGCCACGCTCGCTCAGCGAACTGGTCCGCGGCGATGCAGCTATCGGCGACAACTACGCGCCGGTGGGGTACTACCAGGACATTGCCATCCGTGGCTTCCCCCTGGATCTTGCCACCGCCTTCCGCCTTAACGATCTCACGATCTCCGCCGAGCAACCGCTGGCACTGGAAGACAAGCAGCGCGTGGAGATCCTCAAGGGGTTGGGCGGCCTGGAGGCCGGCGTGTTGGCTCCCGGTGGCCTGGTGAACTATGTCAGCAAGCGGCCTGCAGACGTCCATACGGCCACCATCGGTACCGATTCCCATGGCTCGGCCTATACCGCCGTGGATCTGGGTGGCTGGCTTACGCCTGGGTTCGGGTTGCGCGTGAATGCTGCGCACGAGAACATGCATTCCTACGTCGATCACCTTGACGGCCGCCGCAGCTTTGTCTCGCTGGCGGCCGACTGGAAGATCAACGACGACAGCAAGCTGGAGCTTGATACCGACTACCAGACCAGCGGCCAGCGCTCGGTATCGGGCTACCAACTCCTGGGTGGGACCACCCTTCCGCCGCACCCCAGCCGCACGCAACTCCTGGGCTATCAACCCTGGCAGCGCCCGGTAGGCATCGACGCCAGCAACACGACGCTGCGCTATAGCTACCGATTCAGCGACGACTGGACGGCGCGCCTCTCCGCCGGACACAGCCGTACCCGGATCGACGACAACGTCGCCTTCGCCTATGGCTGCTTCTATGCGGCAAGCTGTGCCTCGGGTGCTACACCGGGGTACTTCTTCGCCCCCAACGGTGACTACGATGTCTACGATTTCCGCAGCCCGGACGACACACGGCAGAACGACGAGCTGCGCGCGGTGGTGGCCGGCAGCTTCGACACCGGTTCAATCACCCACGAAGTGAATATGGGTGCCAGCGCCTTCCGCCGCACCATGGACCAGCGGCCGTATGTGTACGATTACGTTGGCACGGCGAACATCAGCGAAGCCAACCCGCCCGTATTCGATCCGTCACCCAATCAGCCCGGCCCATTAGCGCGCGTGCTCACCAGCTGGCAGCGCGCGGTGTTCGCCGTGGATCGCGTGCACCTTTCAGACACCTGGCAAGCCATCGCCGGCGCCCGCTTCGTCCGGCTAAACGAGCGCGAGTACGACGATACCGGCGAGCTTTCCCGTGACACGCGCCTGGTAAAACTGCTGCCGCAGGCGGCGCTGATGTGGCAGCCGACGGCGCCGCTCACCACCTACGTAAGCTTCAGCAAGGGATTGTCACTGGGCACCGCGGCACCCTACTGGACCACCAACGGCGGCACCGTCTTGCCACCGCTGCTGTCCCGCCAGCTCGAAGCCGGCGTGAAGTACGCCTTCGGCGACTCACTGGACCTGCAAGCGGCGGTGTATCGCATCAGCCAGCCGTACCAGTTTGCCCGTCCGGACGATTCGGCCACCGGTTTCACCTTCGTGCAGCAGGGCAACGAGGTGCACACCGGCGTAGAACTGAACGCCGCAGGCCGGGTCACGGAGAATTTCCGCCTGACGGCCAGCATCAACGTGATCCGCGCCCGCGCGCAAGGCACTGGCACACCTTCGTATGAAGACCACCAGGTTGTGAACGTGCCGCGCCTTCGCTCAGCCGTGTACGTCGACTACCGCCTGCCCTTCGCACCGTCTTTAAGCCTGCTGGGCGGCTGGCGCTACGCCAGCGCGAACGTGGCCACGCCCGATGGCGCCACCCGCGTGCCGGCGTACCACGTATTCGACGCGGGCCTGCGCTACGAAGCGCAACTCAATGGCCATGCACTCACCTGGCGATTGAATGTGGACAACGTGTTCAACCACTTCTACTGGCGCGATACTGGCACGAGCGGCGGCGACAGCTACCTCTTCCCGGGCATGCCGCGACTGGCGCGCCTGTCGGTGACTTATGACTTTTGAGCTTTCCTGGTTTGAAGTGGCATCGGCGGTCGTAAGCGCCGTGGCGGTGTGGCTTAGTGCACGCCGCCATCCGTGGTGCTGGCCGGTGGGCCTGGTGTCGGTGGCAGCCTATGCGTGGGTGTTCGTCGATGCGCGCCTTTATTCCGACGCGCTGCTGCAAGGGGCGTTCGCGGCCTTCATCGTGTACGGCTGGCGGCGATGGCTCAACAACCTTGGCGACGACGGCCGCGTTCGCGTGGCGCCATTGCCGGCAGGCGAAGCTCTATGGCATTTGGGCCTGGGTGTACTCGGCGCGGTAGCGCTGGGTGCATTCATGCACTACCGCACCGACGCCGCCTTGCCGTGGCTCGACGCTTCGCTGGCATCCTTCAGCCTTGTCGCCCAATGGTGGCAGGCGCGAAGGCATACCGCCGCGTGGCCGATGTGGATTGCGGTGGACGTGATCTACGTGGGGGAATACGTCTACAAGTCGCTTCTGGTCACGGCCATTCTGTATACGGGGTTCGTGGCGCTTGCGGCGATGGGATGGGTGGCGTGGCGGCGCCAGCACGTCGCTCCCGTGAGCCATGACACCTATTCGACCCACCCTTGAAACACAACTGAAATAATTGAAATTAAAGGATTTTTTACTTAAGAAACGCCTTGTGCGGTCGATAAGCGGGCGAGCCACGTACTCCCCCGATATTCCCTCCCCAGGAAAACGATCGTGCCTTTCCCTAGCTTCAACATCCCCACCTTTCCCCGCCTTACCGGCCTTCGTGTCACCTTCGTCCTGCGCATCGCCTGCTTCGTCGTCGTGATGGCGGTAGCTGCCACCATCGGCATGACCGCCATGTCCCGTGCAGGTGAGGCGCTGCGCACGATGTACAGCTCCGAACTTGCCACGGCCAGCGTCGTGGGCCGCATGATGAACATCTACCGTTCCAGCGCCCAGGAAGTACGCGAGTCGCTGCAGATGAAGCTGCCATCACGCTCGGAAAGCGCCACCGGCGTCATCAATACCAACCAGAAACTCATCGTCCGCATGTGGGATGCCTACCTGCAAACCAGCGGCGGCGTGCCCAGCGGCGACGACTTCAGCTCGTTCACCAGTCACAAGGCCTCGATCGATAAATTCCTCGGTCGCATGGCCGAAAAACTCAATGAAGAGAAATACGACGAAGCCAGCGAGCTGCAGGACGATCTTCTCGGGCCTGTCTACATCACCCTGCAGACCGACGCCGGGAATATCCTGGATAAAGTTGCCAGCGACGGCGCGCAGCGCTTCGAGCAGCAGGTACACCAGGTAACCGTGGCTCGCTGGGCCATGCTGGGCGCCATTGGCATCGGCTTCGTCATTGCCCTGCTCCTGGATATCCTGCTTCTACGCCGCGTGATCGGGGGTGTGCGAGCTGCGTCTACCGTAGCCGAAGGCATCACCCTGGGTCGGCTGGGACATGCCTGCGCCCTGGACGGCGACGACGAACTGGCCGTGCTCTCCCGCTCACTGGCCACGATGGACGGCAAGCTGCAGGACATCGTCACCGGCCTTCGCGGCAGTTCAGGCACCGTGCGCGGCATCAGCCGGATCATGTCCGGCGGCAGTGAATCGCTGTCGCATCGCACACAAAGCCAGTCGGCGGCGCTTGAGCAATCCTCAGCGCAGCTGGCCAGTCTTTCCGATGCCATCGTCCACCATGCCTCGCTCACCCAGGCGGTGGATGGCGAGATCAGGCAGCTGGGTGAAAAAGCCCGTGACGGCCGGGATATCGTGGCGCGCAGCCTTGATGCCATGGCCCAGATCAAGGGCGGCAGCGCCCGCATCGCCGAAGTGGTTGAGATCATCCAGGCCATCGCCTTCCAGACCAACCTGCTGGCCCTGAACGCCGCGGTGGAAGCCGCACGCGCCGGCGAACAGGGACGCGGGTTCTCGGTGGTAGCCGCCGAAGTGCGCAGCCTGTCCCATCGCTGCTCGGACTCGGTCAAGGAGATCCGCGCATTGATCGAAGACAACACCGACCGCGTCGAAGTCGGCGCGGTACTGGCAGCGCAATCGCGCGCCGCCTTCGACGACATCGCCACCGGCTTTGCGCGCGTCGCCGACCATTCCGCCACCATCGCCCAGGGCAGCAAGCAACAGACGGTGGCCCTGGCGCAGATGGGTGCGGCTTTCGGCGAGCTGAACACCATTACCGGCCAGAATGCCGAACTGGTGGATGACATCCAGTCCGCTGCGGCCAGCCTGCAGCGCGAAGCGGGTGGGTTGGGGAACCTGGTGGCGTTCTTCGCGCCGGAGACGACGCCTTCCGTCACTAACGCGCGGACCTCTGAAGAACCCGCGCTGGCGTAAAAAGACGCTTCCTTGATGGCGAGATCCATCATGGTGTGCCGCCTGGAGATTGAGCATCGTTTGATGGGATGTGTCAGGTAACTTTGCGACCATTCGCATAGCATCGCTGCGCAGAAATCAGGATCATTCACGCGTTGCCGGTGTACCGGCAACCGGGTGTCGAAGCCTGGGAAGAAGTCGCGCCCCGCAGCATCACCTGCGGGGCGCGAGGTTCACCGCCATACGGCGGGCGACCAGGCGGGCGTATGCCCGGCCGTCTTCTTCCGGTCTTCGACCCTGGCTCGCCCGCCACCCCTACCCATAAACGGGCTTTGGCAAACGAGCTACGGTGGCGGATGAACGTGTTCGGCTAGCGGAAGTAGCCTTGGGTTGACTGTCTTCGATGACGGACCAGGGCGAGAGGTGCACAGGCCGGGGCGTTCATTCGCCTGATCCGTCGACGCCACGGCGCAGTCAACCCGTCGCACCGACCGGGCACAAGGCACCACACCTCTCGACTGGATATTCAGCCACCCTTGCGGCCACCGGGAACTCCAACGACACAGCTGTCGGCGATCACTGACAGACGCGTCGTATCTTTATCCTTCTAATGCCGGAGCGCCGCGCCTTATGGCAAGTCGCGACCACCGAAACATTGGAAAAGGAGATTCCTCGATGATGCGTCAGAAATTCGTTCGGATAATTCAGTCAGTTACCGCAACCCTGTTGCTTGGCTGTACTTCTGCCTATGCCCAGGGCCTGCAAGCGCCGTCGGAGAACCATGTCGCTGTTTCGAAGAACCTATCGAATCAAGCTGCTTTGGTGTCACCAAAGAACCGCACGCCGACATCAATACAGCCGGCCGGCAAAAAGAAAATTGCTATCGTGATCTACCCGGATTTCGAGACGCTGGACGTTTTCGGCCCCGTGCAGATGTGGGGTCGCCTGGATGACCATGAACTGGTCATGGTCTCGCAGCATGGCGGCCTGGTTAAATCTGCCCAGGGCTTCGAAGCGGTGGCGGACTACTCATTCGACAATGCCCCCCAATTCGACATCATCATGGTTCCCGGAAGTTTGGCAGGGACCGAACGAGAAGTGAAAAATCCCGCCATGCTGGAATTCCTTCGCCGCCAGGACAGGGGTACCGAGTTGACAACTTCGGTTTGCACCGGATCGGCCTTGCTTGCGCGGGCGGGGATCCTCGATGGACGCAAGGCCACCTCCAACAAAAGAAGATGGGAATTCGCCACCAGCCAGGGCTCCATGGTTCACTGGCAGGGTCGTGCGCGCTGGGTTGTCGATGGCAAATTCATTACCTCGTCCGGGGTTTCCGCAGGAACGGACATGGCGCTGGCGTTGGTGGAAATGCTTTACGGACGCGCACGTGCCGAACGCGTTGCAGCGGGCGCGGAATATACATGGAACGACGACCCATCCAACGATCCCTTCGCCGTGGAATAAGTCCACGTTACCAGGCGCGCGTGGCTGGATACCGATGGTCAACGGTTGACGTAGCTCTGCATTTGCTCGGAATAGCGCGCGCCCTGTACTTCGATTCCGGTGATCGCCTCTTCAATCTTCCGTAGATCGCCTGCCGTCAATGCAACGCGATCCGCGCCGAGGTTTTCCTCAAGCCGGTGCAGCTTCGTCGTGCCCGGGATGGGGACGATCCAGGGCTTGCGCGCCAGCAGCCAGGCCAGTGCGATCTGGGCCAGCGTCACCTGCTTGTCGGTGGCAATGCGACCGAGCGCATCCACCAGCGCCTGGTTGGCCTTGCGTGCTTCAGGTGCAAAGCGCGGCGACGAATTCCGGTAGTCGGTAGGATCGAGGGTCGTGGTGGCGTTGATGGCACCGGTAAGGAAGCCCTTGCCGAGCGGGCTGAAGGGAACGAAACCGATACCGAGTTCTTCCAACACAGGAAGAATGTCCTCTTCCGGTTCGCGCCACCACAGGGAATATTCACTCTGCAGTGCCGTTACTGACTGCACGGCGTGGGCACGGCGGATGGTCGCGACACCCGCCTCGGACAGACCGAAGTGCTTCACCTTGCCTTGCGCGATCAGGTCCTTCACGGTTCCCGCAACATCCTCGATCGGTACATTGGGATCCACGCGGTGCTGGTAGAGAAGGTCGATGACATCCGTCTTCAATCGTTTGAGCGACGCTTCCACCACCTCGCGGATATGGTCGGGCCGGCTATCGAGGCCCTCCAGCGGCTTGCCGTTGCTGAAACCGAACTTGGTGGCGATCACCACCTCGTTGCGCATCGGCGCGAGGGCTTCGCCTACCAGTTCTTCGTTGGTGTAGGGCCCATAGGCTTCAGCGGTGTCGAAGAAGGTGACGCCGCGCTCGAATGCCGTGCGGATCAGTTTGATGCCTTCTTTAGTGTCGATGGCCGGCCCATGGCCGAAACTCAGGCTCATGCAGCCGAGGCCAAGGGCTGAAACTTCCAGCCCGCTCTTGCCGAGGGATCGCTTTTGCATGGTGGATTCTCCGATGGGGGTGAGGGTCCCAGAAAGTCTATGGGCGGTACCGGCTTCGAATTAGCCCCCGCGGAGTACTAGCATCTATATCCACAATTCATGAATAAGTGTTTGCCGCAGGATTATCCACGCGCCTATCCTATGAATAGGCCGTTCCAGATCCCTTCCCAGCATCAATCATGAAAGGTGGTCATATCCCATGCGCAAGGATTTCCACGAACTGAGTGCTTTCCTCGCTGTCGCACGGGAGTGCAGCTTTACCCGCGCAGCGAAGAAGTTGGGCACCACCCAATCAGCGCTCAGCCACTCCGTCCGCAAACTGGAAAGCCGCCTGGGTGTACGCCTGCTCACGCGCACCACTCGCAGCGTGTCGCCCACGGAAGCCGGCGAACGGCTGCTCGGCAACATCGGTCCGATGTTCGACGACATCGAGGCTGAAGTCGCCGCCCTGAGTTCGTTCCGCGAGAAACCCGCAGGCATGATTCGCATCACCGTCTCGCAGCACGCGGCCGCCACGTTGATCCAGCCGATGCTGGCGCGATTCCTGCCGAACTATCCGGACATCAAGATCGAGGTATCGATCGACAACCAGCTGGTGGACATCGTGGCCGATCGCTTCGACTTCGGCGTACGCATCGGCGAGCAGGTCGCCAGCGGCATGATCGCCACGCGCATCGGCCCGGACTTCCGCATGATCGTGGTCGGCTCGCCCTCGTACTTCAAGGATCGTGCGCCGCCCGTCACGCCGCAGGACCTCACCTCGCACAGCTGCATCAACATAAGGTTGCCTTCCTACGGCGCCCTCTATCCCTGGGAATTCGAAAAAGACGGCCGCGAAATCAAGGTGCGCGTGGATGGCCAGCTGATCGTGAACAGCAGCCCACGGATCCTCGATTCGGCCATCGCCGGACTTGGACTGGCGTGGGTTCCGGAAGACCTCGCCAGGCCGTATCTCGACGACGGACGATTGATCGCAGCGCTGGACGAATGGTGCGTGCCGTTTCCGGGCTACCACCTCTACTACCCGAACCGGAGGCATACATCATCGGCGTTTACGCTGTTTATCGAGGCGTTGCGGTATCGGGGGTGAGGGCACCATCAGCTGGTTCATGGCAGACAGCTCGCGCTACCGTACCCACCGTGAGCCCCTGGACCAGCACCGAGAAGACAACCACACCGTAGGTCAGGGTGAGGATGGTGTCGCGGGCCGGGCCAGGCGCCAGGGAAAAAGCCAGCGCAACCGAGATGCCGCCACGAAGGCCGCCCCAGGTCATTACCCGCCATGAACCGGATGGCAGACGGAAGAATCTGGGCAGGATACGGACTGGCACCCCGACCGTCAGCAGTCGCGCAGCCACAGTGACAAGAATGGTTCCCAGGATGGCAAGCAGCAAGGGAAGGGAAAAAGCGATGACAATGACCTCCATGCCGATGAGGACAAACAGTACGGCGTTGAGAATCTCGTCGAGCAACTCCCAGAACATGTCCACATACCGCCGGGTGGTATCGGACATCGCTTCCGCACGGGCACCGTTGCCAACCATCAATCCAACCACGACCATCGCCAGCGGTCCCGAAACGTGCAGGTGGGTGGCCAGCGCATAGCCGCCCATCACCGCTGCAAGGGTCATTAGGACTTCGACCTGGTACTGGTCGATGCTTTTTAGGAGACGGAAGGTCAAAAAGCCCAGGACCACGCCGAACGCGATGCCGCCACCGGCTTCGTGCAGCAGCATCATGCCCGCTTCGCCCAGCGTCGGCGTTACACCCGTGGCAGCTACACCAAGCAGCAGGGAAAAGAGCACCACACCCACGCCGTCGTTGAACAGCGACTCCCCTGCAATCACCAGTTCAAGCGACCGCGGTGCGCCGATGGACTTGAGAATACCCATGACCGAAATCGGGTCGGTGGGTGAGATGAGCGCACCAAACAGCAGGCAGTCGATCAGTGGCAGCGGCACGCCGACCCATGGCAGGAGCCCCCACATGGCGACGCCGACGACGGCCGTGGACAGGCACGTTCCAACAATGGCAAGGGATGCAATCTGCCATCGATATTGCCGCAGGGTTCCCAGGTCGACATGCAAGGCCCCGGCAAACAGCAAAAACGACAGCATCCCCTGCATCAGCACGTCGGAAAAATCGATGGACCGAAGAAGTGATTTCTCGAACGCGTCCAGACCATGATCCAGTCCGAATGCATGCAGCCCCACGATGCCAAGGGAAATGACCAGCGCGATGGCCATCACCCCGATGGTGGCAGGCAGGCGCAGAAACCGGTGATTGACGTATGCAAGAAGCGCGGTCACCACCAAAAACAACGCCGCGACATCAAGCATGACCACGCTCCCTCGACAGGCATGCTGTCATGATTACATTTTTGCCACGAACCCGTCAGGGTGCAAGCAGGAGCAACCATGTTCGAGACATTCCACCAGTGGGCCGTCCACTATGCCTTTCTCGGCATTCCCGCATGGCGCTGGCTGATGGGCAGCGGCACTGCGCTGGTAGGGACGCTTGTCGTCTCGACGGCTATCAGGTTGATGTCCAGGGCCCTGTCCCGCAGCCACCTTTCCGGCGCCCGAGCCGTCGGCGTCGCCGCCTCACAGACACACATATGGCTGGTCTTTATTGCCTTTCTCGTGCTTGGCGCCCAGGCACTCGGCTTGTCCGATCGCGCCAATCGCTACATCGACGTCATCGGCACCATTGCGATCGCCGTGCAGCTCGGCCTCTGGGCCAACAGCCTGGTCCGCTCATGGACGTCGCTCTCGTTGACTGCGGAAGGGACACAAAGCTACAACCCGGTCGTGTTGTCCATGATGAGCTGGTTCGCGCGCATCATGATCTGGGCGACCTTGCTGCTCGCGGCACTGAGCGTTGCCGGCGTCAACATCACGGCCTTTGTTGCAAGCCTTGGCGTGGGTGGCATCGCCGTCGCGTTGGCCTTGCAGAACATCCTCGGTGACCTCTTCGCATCGATGTCGATCGGACTGGACAAACCGTTTGAAATCGGCCAGTTCATCACCTTCGGTGACGTTGCAGGCACCATCGTTCACGTCGGTGTGAAAACCACCCGTATCCGGTCATTGTCAGGCGAGGAAATCGTCGTCGGCAATGCGAAGCTGCTCAACAATACCCTGCACAACTATGCCCGCATGCAGGAGCGGCGGATCGTGTTTACCTTTGGCGTGACGTTCGACACCGACGAGCCCACGCTTGCCACCATCCCGGCGATGGTTCGCTCCATTGCACAGGACACCGCCGATGTCCGCCTCGACCGTGTCCACTTCAAGGCTATCGGCGAAAGCTCGCTCGACTTCGAAGTCGTCTATTACGTCACTTCGCCGGACTTCAATCGCTACATGGACGCCCAGCAGTCCATCAATCTTGGACTGGTTGCCGCCTTCGCCGAAAAAAACATCCAGTTCGCCTTTCCGACCCGTACCCTCGTTATCCCCGCCCCTCTTGCCATTTCAAGGGCCACCGAATCCGAGGCAGCATAGCTGCTGGCCCAGCGGGAAACCTAGCCATCATGACCACTGCGATCATGCTGTTTCGCCGCGACTTGCGGCTGGCCGACAACACCGCACTGGCTGCCGCCTGCCGGGATCATTCGCGGGTGCTGCCGCTTTATATCCATGCCGATGGTGAAGAAGCACCGTGGGAGACGGGTGCCGCGAGCCGCTGGTGGCTTCACCATTCTCTGCATGCATTGCAAGCTGATTTGCAAGAGCGCGGTGCGCATCTTCACCTCAGAGCAGGGGAAACGTTGCAGGTGCTTCGCCACGTGATCGAGCACAGCGACGCCCAAGCAGTCTATTGGAATCGCAGGTACGAACCGGCCGTGATTGCACGCGATACCCAAGTCAAGGCGGCCTTGCTCGAACAAGGGGTCGCGGTACACAGCCACTCCGCCGCCTTGTGGTCCGAGCCCTGGCAGGTACAAACCAAACAGGGTGAACCTTATCGCGTGTTTACACCGTACTGGCGCAACCTGCGTTCATCGATCAGCATATCGTCGCCATCGGCCAGTCCCGAAAGCGTCCAATGGGCCGAACTGCCGGACGGTCTGCCACTGGAAGCGCTCTCACTGTTGCCGCGCGTGCGCTGGGACAAGTCCTTTGGCGACACATGGCAACCCGGCGAACGCGGCGCCGGGGATGCGCTGGACCTGTTCTGCGACGATGCCCTGGGCGATTACGCAACCGGACGCGACAAACCCGCACGACATGGCACATCGCGTCTGTCCCCGCACCTGCATTTCGGCGAGATCTCGCCATGGCAGATTCATCGAACCCTCCACGCGCGTCTGGAACGAGTGGACGCGCGCCGCCGGCCGGATATTGAACCTTACTTGCGTGAACTGGGCTGGCGCGAGTTTGCGCACCACTTGCTGTATCACTTTCCGCATACGGCTACCGAGAGCTTCAATCCACGCTTCGCCAACTTCCCCTGGGCCACAACGGACGAAACGCAGCTTAAGCGCTGGCAGCAGGGCCGCACGGGCATTCCACTGGTGGATGCCGGCATGCGGGAGTTGTGGCAAACCGGCTGGATGCACAACCGCGTGCGTATGGTGGTGGCGAGTTTCCTTGCCAAGAACCTGCGCCAGCACTGGTCCCATGGTGCGCGATGGTTCTGGGACACCCTGGTGGACGCGGACCTCGCCAACAACACGCTCGGTTGGCAATGGGTGGCTGGCTGCGGCGCGGATGCGGCTCCGTATTTCCGCGTGTTCAATCCGGTGACACAGGCGAAGAAGTTCGATCCCGACGGCGCATACCTGCGCCGCTGGTTGCCGGAGCTGGCTGATTTCTCCATCGATCTATTGCACGAACCATGGAAAGACGAATCGCTGCGCAAGCGCGCAGGATATCCGCTTCCGATGGTCGAACTGGGCGCTTCCAGGCAGGACGCGCTCAATGCTTTCCAGTCGTTGCGTAAGCCCTGATGGGCCCGACAGACGTCCGCCCAGAAAAAAGCGCCCACGAGGAGCGCTTTTATCGTTTCTGGCGGAGAGGGTGACCGCCATGCGCACGTCCAGATTCTTCTAGCAGAGTCCATCGCGATCTCTCCGCTTAGGCTTATTTAAACACTTTTATCGAGGATCCCATCCAATTGGATGCAGCTCTTTCGAGCTGCATCCAAGGCGGCGTGGCATACTGGTTGGCATACTTCGAACGCTAGCGGAGCTTAATTTCATGGCAGTGCTAACCGATACGCGGGCGCGAAACATCAGGCCGAGCGATCAACCAATCAGCCATGGCGCGGTGACAGGTCTCGCGCTGCATCCATCCTCGTCTAGCAAGGGCCATGGAAAGTGGGTGTTTCGATATGTGAGCCCCGCGACCAAAAGGCGGCGCAACGCAGGGTTAGGAACGTACCCCGAAATAACAACCTCGTGTGGCGATACGCAAGGCGGCGTGTAAAAACGCATTGACTGCGCCGTCGCTGTCCAACAACCGAGCCCGCTACGTGGTCTTGCAGGGTGGCTGTCGACTTCGCACACCTTGTGATGACACTGTCCTTCCACCGGTTTGGACAATGTCTGTCGCATCCGTGAGCCGCCCTTCTGAGCGGCTTTATAGTCGGCCCGGTGTCAGCCAGCTGCTCCTCAACGGAGTCGTTGCGGTTGGTGGCAAAGCTGGCCACGCTTCACATGCGGAGAAGCCCAGCGCGTCGCCGTGCTACGACCCTCACGTTTACAGGGCGCCGGCGTCCTCGCACGATCTCTCGATGCCTCTGAAGGAGCCTATCGATTAAAGAAGACCTGTCTCGGTGCCGGCCATCGAATCGAACGACGGCCGATCACGTACCGGCTTCTCTGTGCCTCCGCGTTTTTCCGTAGCAAATTCTTCCAGCGCTGCCCAACCGGGAATGGTCAAGGCGGCCCCGGCAAGCGTGCTGATGCTTGCCCGCTCACCGTGGTACCACGGGTTGTATTCATCTTCCTGGACATTGCAGTAACGCAGCACAGATTTCACCTAAGCGTTCAGCAGCGGGCGCAGTGGCTCCACGGCTCTTTCATCACGCCCACTCAACCGCACTCTACGCAAGTCGTCCATTCTTTTTCTCGCATGTCGACCGCCGACTCGAATAGCGGTTAGATAACCGGATAAAGAACTTCCCCAAAATCCTCTCCTGGATGATCGAGCATCAGCTGGATTACCAGCGGCACGATCGTTCCCAGGATCACTGTCCCGTCGCGCAGCTGTTCGCGATTGACCTGGCTTTTCCATGTAGCCCCACCATGGACGAGCTGATTACGAAGGACGTACAGACGATCGAATACGATGCTCAAGAGCCTCGCCGTATCCCCGCCAGCGATGGCGCCAAGTGCAGCTTTCTTGCCCTTTGAAAAGCTCTCCTCCCAGCGATCAGAGGAATCGTGGGTACGCTGCGCCACCCAGAACGGCTCGAACACAAACTTGTTGCCGACCAAGGTGCGTATAGGACCTGAGAACTGGCGGAACAGGGCGTCGTGCAGGGTGCGGCTTGCATCGAGCCGCACTAGCTTGGCAACGAAGGCATGGAAGCGATCACGCTCGCCCTCCTCCTGCCCAAGCTCGCGTGCATAAGCAGCGTTTAGCGCTACCCACTGGAAAATAAACCTCGCATCCAGATCGTCGCCCTCCGTTTCCGACCGGGCGAGCCAACTGATGGCGCGGTGAAGCCGGATGCTTGCATCCGCCCCCTGACCTTCGCGTACTTCCCTATGGCGCGCCTTGAGTGTCAAGGCGTCTGGCTGCGTCATGCGATGCTCCCCTTGCGACCTGAAAATAAGATCACACCCGTCGGACGTAGACAATCCCCGGATTGAGCTGATGCCGGATCCGGGGTCAGCGGGCAGCGCGCCGACGCGGCATAAGGCTTTCGACAAGCCTTTCCACTTCGGTTGATTCGCGCCGCACAAGGCTCTCACTGCCGCAGGCAGGGCAAACCTCGAAGTGCGTCAGCCCCTGCAACAAGGCGTCACCCGTGGGCGGGGTCGTCTTGCGCCATTCGCAGTCGAGGCACTCGAAGGTCCAGCTCCTCACCTTGCCCCACATGCTCAGTCACCCGCCGTCGGATTATTGACGCCCGACAGATAAGTGCACAGGCCAAAGAGGGCAAACCCATACACAACCGCACCACCAATAAACTTGAACACGGCAATATTCCTCCAACGCAAATAAATCTCACGCCGTGGCGTGAGGGGCATTCGGCGTCCATGCCGTGCCAGGCGTTCCGTCGTATCCCATTCTGCGTTTTGATGCGACATACTACGTCGCACATCGATGCATCATGGAGATCGTCGATAGCCGCAGGGGGCGGAGCACGTGAGTACTGCAACGAGTGACACGATATGGCGCCAATGGAGTCTGTTGCGCCTGATTCCACCGAACCGTTGGCCCACCACGGTAGCGGACCTCCGCGATTCGCTGGCTAAACAAGGCATCGACGTAAGCCGCCGCACTGTCGAGCGTGACCTGCAGTCGCTCTCAGCGCGCTTCCCGCTAATTGCCAATGAAACCAGTAAGCCATTCGGCTGGTGCTGGGTGAAGGATCCGAACTTCGGGTTCGCGCCCAAGCTGAGCATTTCGCAGGCCGTTGCGCTATTACTCGCGCAGCTTCACCTGCGCACGCTGATGCCCGATAGCCTGATGCGCGAACTCGCGCCGATCTTCGATCAGGCGAACCAGGAGCTGGCGAACGGCGCGTGGAACGAGTGGCACCGACGCACGGCTGTCATTCCGACCTCCCTCGCCCTATTGCCGCCCGCTATGGATTGTTCCGTGCTGGGCGACGTGCATGAGGCACTCGCCATGCGGCATCAGCTGGTCGCTACCTATCGGTCCAAGGGCGCTACCGAGGCGCGAGAAATTACGATTCACCCACTTGGGCTGATCATGCGTGGCTCGGTTCAATACCTGGTCTGCACGCTGTTTCACTACGCAGATATCCGTCAGCTGGCCGTGCACCGCCTATCCAGCACGGCGGTCACCCGTGACGCCGCCACGTCCCCTGACGACTTCGTGTTCGCCACCTATGTCCGCACGGCGGCTAAATACGAGTCACAAGGCCCCATACGCCTGGTCGCGCGTTTCACCCCTGAGGCCGCCGAACACCTCCGTGAGACGCGCCTGTCGACCGATCAGCAAATCACCGACATGCCCGATATCCGGCGCGTTGAGGTGACAGCTACCGTAGAGGCGGACCAGACCCTGCGCTGGTGGCTTAAGGCATTTGGAAGCAGCGTGGAAGTGATGGAACCGGCGGAGCTTCGCGAAGAGATCAGGCAAGAGGCGGTGAAAGCTGCTTCGCTGTACCAACTAAGCCCACAGTCCAACCCCCACGAATAAGTCTGACCGCCAAGCCTCGAAATAGCATGGCCGTGGATAAGGAGAATCGGTGCCCCACTCGTTTCAGTTTCAAACCTCGCCATTCGCTGGACCGGACACCACAGAAGCCAACGTCTTTGTCCATGGCTACAGTGCAGGGCATAGCGATGAGGACAGGCGGTTCCTGCTCGACAAGATCCCGGATCAGCTAAGCAACTACACCAATATCTTTGCGTTCTGGCCTTCGAACCATCTTCTTCGTTTCGACGCATCCTCACTTCCGGCACTTCTCGCAGCAGGTCTGAAATTCGTCCCTGCAATGTCGAGTTTGTCCCTCAACGTCCTTGGTATTCCGGGGGCGTTTGCCTTGGACCGGATGGACAACTTCACTCAAGCCCGCGCGCGGGCGGAGCATATGGGGGCGGTGCTGTTTGACCAGTTGCAGGATTATCTGCGTAGCAACCATCCAAAGATCCGCACCATCAACCTGATCGGACACTCGCTCGGTGGGCGACTGATTATCAGCAGCCTGAAGAATTCTTCGTATCGACCGCAGTTGGCTGTCAACGATGTCCTACTGATGGCGGCCACCGTCGAGGTTACCGCCATAGAGGCGCAACACCTGCGCGAACGGTTCAAGGGAAGGCTTATCAATGCCTTTTCCAAGACAGACCGGATCCTGCTGTTGAATTGGGGCGAGATCTCCCTGGGTCGTAATGAGGTCGAGCACTTCGAGAGCATCGAGGTGAAAGATTTCGGCCACGGCGACTACTGGAAGCGGCTGAATGAAGTGCTGGCCGAAACTCGCTTTAAGAATGCTCACGCGCCCAGCTCGTCTGAGCCCGCTCAAACACCCGCTGAAGCGCTCCTGCGAAAGCAGAGGCCCGAAGATCTCGCCGAAGAACACAACATGACACTAGAACTGAATAGCCCAAGTGATGTCTACCAGCAAATCAACGACGAGCTGGCAATTATTATCGGTGAACTGAGACATCCCGCGGACGACGAAGCGTTGAACCGTGCTCGCGAAGAGGCGCTCCTACGGCTTACCGAACATCGGGAATTATTGCTCGATCGGCTCGCGCAACTTGAGAAGAACGCTGAGTGGAATACGTTCACCATTGCGTTTTACGGCGAGACCGGCGCGGGCAAATCGACCCTCATCGAGACGTTGCGCATTCTCCTTCAGGAGCCTGGAAAGGTGGCGAGTCAGCAGGTGTTTCGCAAGCTGCGAGAGCAGCACGTCCTGACTGATGAAGCCAAAAAAGGGCTGCAACGTAACATTGATGAAGTCGAAGCGCGACTTGAGACCTTGACGCAGGAACTGACCACCACGGTACTGCAGTTCCAACAACTTTTAAGTCATGCCCAGGAAGCGCTGGATCATGCCGACGCACGGTCCGGTGAGGTGAAGCAACGCCTCGGCAAAGCGCTTTCCCAGCACGAGCAATCTCACGGAGACGCTCTTGCCGCCGTCACACGCCTGCATTCGCTTATTGTGGAACGCAAGAGTAGCGCTTCGCCGTGGCAGAGGCTGCTGAACCTTTTCAGAAAGATGCCTGAAGAGCATCAACTGAATGAAGCCGCCGCTGCATTGACTGTCACCTCAGCTGAACGCAACAGGGCTGCCGAAACGCTGTATGTCGAACAGACGAAGGCGGAAAAAGAGCGTATTGCCATGGAGCATCAGGTGCTCGAGATAGCGGCAAGGCGCGACGAGGCGTGTGCGGCGCTTTCCGCCCAACAGGCGGATACGACGCAGCAGCAGCGGACGCTGACTCACCACCGCACTGAACAGGAGACTCAGCTTGCACAATTGCTGGGAGAGTTGCAGGTTCATGCTGACGGTCAAATCATCGGACACGGGTCGAGTGATTTCACCCGCGAGACGCAGCGCTATGAATTCGAACTGGATGGCCAACGCTTTGCGCTGCTGGATGTACCCGGCATCGAGGGCAAAGAAGGTCTGGTCCTGGACCAGATAGAAAGTGCCGTCCAGACCGCTCACGCGGTGTTCTACGTCACCAACCAGGCCGCGCCGCCACAAACGGGCGAAGGAAAGCAGCAGGGCACACTGGAAAAGATCAAGCAGCACTTGGGGGCGCAAACCGAGGTGTGGACCATCTTTAACAAGAAGATTACCAACCCCAGGCAATCACTGACTGGCCGCCCACTGGTTTCCGAAGACGAAGCCGCCAGCCTTGCTACGCTTGATCAAAGAATGCGCGAGCAGCTCGGGAAGCACTATAGGCATGTGTTTCCGCTCAGCGCGCTTTCTGCCTTTCTCGCTTCCACCGATCACTTCGCGCCGGATTCGCAGAATGCCAGGCGCCGCAGCAAAGTACTTGAGGACTTCGGTGCCGACGAGTTGCTGGAAAGATCTTGTCTGCGCTCCTTTCTGGAACTGCTCAGTGGCCAGGTCATCCAGAATGGTGAGGCCAAGATCATTCGGGCCAACTTCAACAAGGCTAATGAGGCGCTTAACCACACCACCCAAACCCTTTCAGGCATTCAGCAAGCCCTGCATGCGCTGTCAGAAAATCTCTCGCAGGAAGAGCAAAGCGCCAAGATCCAGTTGAGCAGCAGCTTTGGATCGCTGCGAAAACGCCTTGAGTCCAGTGGAGAAACCCTGATCGACAGCCTTGCCAGCAAGGTGCGTGGCGGCGTTTATGCCAGCATTCGAAGAGATATCAGCAACGACACCTTCAAAAGCGAACTGACCAAACAGCTTGAGGCTATGCAGGGAAAGCTTGGCAAGGAAATGCCCGTTGCAGTAAACGTAGAAGTCGGTAAATTTCAGAAGGCCGCCGAAGATATTCTCGCCGGGTTTGAAGAACACGCCCAGGAGTTGACCTCAAGCTACGGAAGACTCGGCAGTATCGAATTCAACCAGCCTTTCGACCTCAACATAAAAATCGACAATGGCATCAAGGTGGTGTCCCTGTTGGCCAGCCTGGTGGGTATCGCCGCAGCTCCATTCACCGGCGGCGCCAGTCTGTGGATCGCTGGGGCATCGATATTGGGCGCGGTGGTATCGATCGGCAAAGCGGTCTGGAGTGCGATTAGCACGGACTACAAGATGTCGCAGCAACGCCAGGCCGTCGATACGAGTCTGCTTCGCGCTACCAATAAATTGCGGAACATGCTGCGCGAAAGTCTGGACAGCGCCCTGGGCGAGATGCAGAAGACTATCGACCAGCTGGATCAAGCCCTCGAAGCGCCTGCCAGGCAGGCTGCCAACCAGGTGAGGACGCTGTCGCGCTCGACCACTCGCCTGCAAATCCTCTCCCGCAAAATCGAACTCGCAGGAAACCTCTGATGGAAAACACTCTCAAGACCTTCAAGGATCAACAGGCAGATGCACTGACGCTACTGGAGAGGCTTCAGAATTTCCTTGGCCACGGAGCACAGGCAGGCGTATCGATAGACCCGGCGTTGAGCAGCAAGCTGATGAACGTCATCAGCAGCGTGTCTGGTGAGAAGCTCAAGGTCGCACTGATTGGCGGCTTCTCTGAAGGCAAGACTTCGATCGCGGCGGCCTGGATGGAAAAGCTGGACAGATCCAGCATGAAGATCAGCCACCAGGAATCCTCGAACGAGGTGAAACTTTACGAAGTTGGCGACGATTTCCTGCTGATCGACACTCCCGGTCTGTACGGCTTCAAAGAACAGCAGAACGCAGAAACGAACGCCGTCGAGAAGTACAAGGACATCGCCAAAAAGTACGTAAGCGAATCCCACCTGGTTCTCTACGTGATGAACTCGACCAACCCCGTCAAGGACAGCCACAGAGATGACCTGACGTGGCTATTCCGCACACTGGATCTGCTGCCACGCACAGTATTCGTGCTCAGCCGTTTTGACGAAGTGGCTGACGTAGAGGATGAGCAGGACTACCTGACTCATTTGAAGGTCAAACGGGACAACGTGGAGAGCCGGCTTCGCGATCAGATTTCCTTGACTGACGACGAAGCAGCGGCGCTGTCCATTGTCGCCGTCGCCGCCAATCCCTTCGACCTGGGTGTGGAGCACTGGCTGGGCAACCCCGAAGAGTTCAAGGCTCTGTCCCATATCGACACACTCCAGACGGCCACCACGGCAAAGATTCAGCAGAATGGTGGCAGCACCGCACTGGTCAACGACATGCTCGCCAGCGTTATCCGAGACGTGCTGAGCAAGCAGCTGCCCGTTGCCATCGATAACGATGAGAAGGTGTCTGTGGAAGTCGAAAGGCTCGACGCGCTCAACTCTCGTCTGGGCAAGCAACTGGCAGCAACCGGGCAACAGATCGAAGAGGCGCGGATCAGTCTTCGCGATTTCGCTGCGCGCTACTTCTCCGACCTTATCCTGCAGGCCAAGGGTTGCAGCCTTGAAACCTTCGCGGAGTTCTTCGAACGCGAAGTGGGCGCCGAGGGCATCATCCTGTCCACCCGTCTGCAAAATGAATTCAGCCGCCAGACCCAGTCGATCACGCTCGAAGTCGGGAAGATGCAGATAGGCTTCGACAACGAGGTCAACCACTTCAATACTACGGTCAAGACCTTGGGCAAACAGGGCATCAACCACGTTCTGAAAGGCAATTTCATCACTAACACCACGGTGCTGGCGGCACGCGATGGTCTGACTACCATCGCTAAGACGGTAGGCATGGATATCGGCAAGTATCTGAAATTCAAGCCTTGGGGCGCGGTGAATGTCGCCAAGGGAGCCAATGGCGCGCTTGCCTTTCTCGGCGTGGCCCTCGAAGCCTGGGACAGCTGGGAGCAATACAAACGCGAAGAGGCCTTCAAGAAGGCAGTCGCGACGATGGTCCGCAATTTCGAAAAGCAGCGTGAGGACTTCCTTGCCCTCGTGAACTCGGAGCGCTTCAAAGAGGAATTCTTCCCGGATTACTTGCTGCTCAACACACGTCGCCAGGAGCTGCACAGCAATCTGGACGAAAGCCGTGCACGTCAGCGGCATTTCCAGGCATGGCGGGTTGAAGCTGAGGCGATCGACGCCGAGTTCAAAAGGCTGAACTGACCTCGGGTAGGCGCCCGCTGAAGGATGAAGCGAGCGTTTCGTAATTCGATGCGATGGATAAAAGTAAGGCGGCCGCCTCCCATTATGCAGAAGCGGCACGATCCCGTAGGCTGGGGTTGTCCGTATGCGCAAGCAAAGACAACCCCGGTGCCACTACCCCGCCAGGCGGTCCTGGCCCTATCGGAGTTATGCCGATTATCCGGCGACAGCCCCTGGCTGCTCCCGGCTCGCACCATGTCGAAGGCAACGACCACGCACATCCACCTTGGGACACTCAATGCCGCGGCGTCGGCGCGTCTGCGGCCCACGCTGGTGGGTACTGGCCCATTTTGTATCCATGACCTTCGCCGAACGAGCCGTACGCAATTGGAAGCCTTGGGCACCGCCTCCGTCGTTGCGGAGCGCTGCCTTAATCATCGCGTCAGCGGCATCAGCGGCATATGCAACCGCCATGACTACCTCGATGAGCGTAAAGAAGCGCTACAGAGGTGGGCCGATGTACTTGAACAATTAGGTGCGTAGGCGCGCAACACCTAGCCATGGAACGCATAAGGCTGTGCAGTACATAACGGCCGGATTTTGCCGCTCCGGTTGTACCCAAGGTTGTACCCAACGAGGGCCGGGAGATCATCCCGGCCCCTTATTTTCAGTGATCTTTGTCACCTTAGAGGTTTATGTACAAAACCTCGCATGCGACGACTTTGGCATAAATACGCCAAGTCAGATGGGCGTTCACCTCGGTCCCCGAAGGCGGGGCCGCGCGAAAAGGACGTCATAGGCAAGCCGGCCATCGCTCGCATGGGCCTGGGCCTGGGCCTGGGCCTGGGTCAGACTAACTTTTGGTGCCATCCCGTGATAGGTACCGTGTTTCAACAGCTCCATCACTCTACTTGACAACCGCGTCACACTAATCGATAAACAAGGCCACAGGGGCTTCGCGATCGCTCGTAGCTGTGGCTGCGCGCATATTTAGCTTGAAGCGGCATTTTGAAGCACTCCAAGCCAGGGATTGGGCATATGAATTCTCTTTTTAGGCGTCGGACTGTGGTTGCCCATGGCCGCTTGGCGATGCGCGAGTTGCGCCTCGACGCGGCGCGCCAGCACCGACACGGCGTGCAGATCATGTCATTTGAACAACTCGCGGTCCGGTTGGCCGGCGGCTTCGCCCGTCCGATCGATGACGAGTGTTTGCGAAGCGCGATGCAGGCCGTGCTGCCGGGCGCGACCCTTGGAGAGCTGGAAAGCATCAAGCTGCTTCCCGGCATGATCGCAGCGGCGGCCGACACACTCCACAAGGCGTGGCGGGCAGGTATCGACCTTGCCGCACGCGCCGGGGATCATCCTCGCCTCGACTCGATCGCGCGCCTGGAAGCTGCGGTTCTCGCCCAGTTACCGCCCGGCATGATGCGTCCCACCGATCTCGTCGGCCGCGCATTGCAGCGCATTGCTCACGCTCGTGCGGTTTTGGGTCCGGTTGAGATCGTTGGAATCACAGAGCTTTCCCCGTGCTGGCGTCCGCTCTTGCAGGAACTCACCGTGCATACCCCGGTAACCTGGACAGCCGGCCCTCGGCCGACCCCGCCGTGGCTGGACGCGTACGACGTGATGATCAACCGCGCAGATGTGACCGCTCCGGTAGTCAGCACGGTCAGCACCGCGAACGCGTATCACGAGGCGATCGAAGCCGTTCGATGGGCGCGGGGCCTGATGGCCTCAGGCGAAGCGGAGCCCGCCGATATCGCGATCGCGGCTGCGTCGACCGGTGACTATGACGACCATCTCCTCGCCTTGCGCGCCGATGCGAACCTGGATCTTCATTTCGTTCACGGCATCAAGGTCACGACAACACGGGACGGCCAGGCGGCTGCGGCGCTCGCCGATCTCCTCATTCACGGCTTTTCGCAGACCCGGATGCGGCGGCTCGCTGCGTTGTGCAGTTCGGGAACCGGCCGGTTTGGCGGCTTGCCGCAGGGCTGGCTGCGAATGTTGCCAACCGATGCGCCGCTGGCATCGTTGGCATCTTGGCAACGCTTGCTGGACCGGCTGAACGCCGCCGACTGGCCCGACGCGAAGGACCATACGCCGACCCTGCGTGGCATCATCGATCTGTTGGCGAAGGGACATCCGGCAGTCGACGAGATTGGCGTAGCCTTTTTGTCCGGTCGCGCCCTGGCGATCTGGCGCAAGGCTCTTCTGGCTGGACCATCGGGATCGCTCGATGCAGCGCTGGAAAGCCTGAAACAAGATGACGGGCTTGAGGCCTGCGTTTCCGTGGCTTGGATGCCTGCAAGCGCCCTGGCGGCTTCACCGCGCCGTTTCGTTAGGCTGATCGGCATGAATTCATCTCGCTGGCCGCGCGGCATTTCCGAAGACCGTCTGATTTCCGATCACATCGTCCCAACCGCCGAGCTGGACCCACTGCCGGTCGGCGCGGCGGATCGGCGAGATTTCGAGACTATCCTCGCCACGACAAGCGGTGAGATCGTCATGTCGCGCGCCCGTCGCGACGGCGAAGGCCGCTTGCTGGGGCGCAGCGCACTGCTCGGTCCGGCATCTGACGAGATTTATATCCGTCGCAATGCGGCTCCGGCTCACGCATTCAGCGAGACCGATCGGCTCATGGCGCGACCCGATGAGTTCGCGCGGGACAGCCAGGCCATCAGCGCCACCACAGCCTGGCGGAACTGGCATCGCAAGGAGATCACACCGCACGATGGACTTGTCCGCGCCAACCATCCTCTCCTGCAAGCTATCCTCGGCCGTACCCAATCGGCCAGCTCACTTCGCGTGCTGCTTCGCAACCCGCTCGGCTTCGTATGGCGCTACGGGATGCGCCTGCGCGCCCCAGAGAGCGGTGCTGATCCGCTTGTCCTCGATGCATTGGCCATGGGCGACCTGGTTCACATGACACTCGATCTGGCGCTTGCGACGCTTGAAAAGAACGGCAGGCTCGCCGCGGCTGACGAAGCGCAAGTCGCTGGCGCCGTGCAGGATGCTGCAACCAGAATCGCCGTGATTTGGGAAACCGAACGATCGGTCCCACCGGCTCTAATCTGGCGGCGGACGCTCCACGACGCCCAGCTTCTCACCACGCGCGCCCTGACTTACGGTGACGAGCATCTGCCCGACGCCCGCTCCTTCGGCGAAGTCGCCTTCGGCGGCGCCACGCCCAAGGCGGACGCCGCCAGCCCGTGGGATTCGCAGACACCCGTCGAAATCCCCGCAACCGGCTTTCGCATCGCCGGCTATATTGATCGCCTGGACATTGCCGGCGACGGGAAGCGCGCGCTCGTTCGCGACTATAAGACAGGACGGCCGCCCAAGGACGATATCAGCCTCGATGGTGGCCGCGAGTTGCAACGCTGCCTCTATGCCTTCGCCGTCAAGGCGCTCCTTGGCGACGACGTGTCGATCAGTGCATCGCTACTGTTTCCGCGCGATCAGGTCGACTTCCAACTCGGCCACCCGGAAGCGACGCTCACCGAGATTACCGGCTACTTGCAAGCCGCCCGGGCGAACCTTCAATCCGGTCTGGCCCTCATCGGTCCCGACACTGGCGGCGCCTACGACGATCTGGCGTTCGCCCTGCCGGCCAATGCGGGCGCCACTTACTGCAAACGAAAACTGCCTGCCGCTACCGAAGCTTTCGGCGATGCTGCGCTGGTCTGGGAGGCACAGTGATGACCGCTGCTACCAAGACACTGCCCGATGACGCCGCCCGCCGCACCGCCATCGGCGTCCACGACCGCTCGATCCTGGTCGAAGCCGGCGCAGGCTCCGGCAAAACCGCCGTGATAGCCGGCCGCATCGCCGCTATGCTCGCAGAGGGCATCGCGCCCAAGTCGATCGCAGCCGTCACCTTTACAGAACTGGCAGCAAGCGAGCTGCTGATCCGCGCTCGCGAGTTCGTCGCCGACCTCGCGGCCGGCACAATTCCGACTGAACTGCGCACTGCTTTTCCTGACGGCTTGTCAGCCAACCACAGCCGGAACCTTGCGGCCGCAGCATCGGTTATCGACGAGATCACCTGCTCGACAATCCATGGCTTCTGCCAGCGGCTGATCAAACCCTACCCGGTCGAGGCAGACATCGATCCCGGCGCGAGCGTAATGGACCGCAACCAGGCCGATCTCGCATTCATCGAAATCGTCGAAACGTGGCTGCGCGAACAGCTTTCGGGTGGTGGAGGCGGCATCATCGAGGAAATGGTGCTGCACAATCCCGGCGAAACCGTGGGCTTGATCCACAAGATCGTCGCCAACCTGCGCAAACGCAGGACCGTCTCCGCGGCGCCGGTCAGCGTCCTGGCCCCGCACTTGGGCGCTTTCCATCACGCCGTCGAGGGTCTGATGGAGTTCATCCGCACCGCGCCAGCGGTGGAGGGAGAAACCGCGTTGCTCGCCGAGCGCTTCGCCGGAATGGCCGCAGAGCTGGACAGCGGGCCGGTCGTCGAAACGCCAGCCGGCTTGGTGCGACTTCTGGTTACGCCGCCGCATCCCGACCTCTGCACCAAAGCCGGCTCGTTCCTTGTCTACAAGAAAAAAGGCAAATGGGTCGAAGCCGCCAAGCGCGAAGGCTTCGCCAAGACCGAAGGCGAGCGGCTAAATATCGCGGCGGACGCGCATTACGCAGCGTGCTGCCAAACCTGGCAGGAATTGGTCCAGAACGTCGCCAGTCGCGTCCTGTGCGACCTCATCGCTCAGGTGCAGTCTGTGCTGGCCCGTTTCCGGGACTACAAGCGTTCGGCCGCCCAGCTTGATTTCGATGATCTGATCTTCGCGGCGCGCGATCTTTTGCGCGATCACGACGATGTCCGACGGTCCCTCGCCGCCCGCTTCGGCCACGTCCTTGTCGACGAGTTTCAGGATACAGACCCGCTTCAGACGGAAATCTTCTGGCGCCTCTGCGGCGATCCGCCGGCCGGGGTCGCGAGCGCGGACTGGAGCGCATTCATCATCCGTCCCGGAGCGCTCTTCCTCGTCGGCGATCCCAAGCAGGCGATTTATCGCTTCCGCGGCGCCGATGTCAGCGCCTATGTCCGGGCGCGCGATGCCTATCTCGCGCAGGACCCTGACAGCGTCCTGGCGATCTCCACCAATTTCCGTTCCTGCGCGCCGATCCTGACCTATGTGAACGACCGCTTCAAGGCGCTGCTTTCGAGCGAGGGACAACCCGGCTTCACGGCGCTCGACCCTTTTCACGCCGATCGCGGCGAGGCGCTTTGTGTTGCTGCTCTCGACATCGCTGTTGCCGACGAGAACGGCAAGGCCTCAGCCGAGCAACAGCGCGACGGTGAAGCCGACGCGATCGCCCAAATGTGCGCCCGGCTGATTAGCAGTGAGATGATCCTCGATCGTCGCTCCGGCGCCAGTCGACGTTGCAGGCCAGGCGACATTGCGTTGCTCGCGCCCACTGGCAGTGATCTTTGGCGATACGAAGAGGCGCTCGAGCGCCACCGCATCCCGGTCGCCACACAAGCAGGTAAAGGCCTGTTCCGCCGCCAAGAGATCCAGGATCTGATCGCGCTGACGCGTGTTCTCGCCGACCGCCGAGATACGCTCGCCCTCGGGGCCTTGCTGCGCGGCCCGCTCGTCGGTCTGACCGAAGAGGAACTGCTCGACGTCATCTGGGCGCTTCCTCGTGCCGAAGACGATCCCGAACGGCTGCCCCGGCTCGATCTCGGCGTTGAGGTGGAGCATATTGGGCATCCGCTGGCCCGCTCGACCATTGAAACGCTACAGGCGCTCTATCGTCAAACCAACAGCACCACACCGCACGATCTGTTGTCGCAAGCGGTGGGCGCGCTGCGGGTCCGCCCCATCTTGCTGGAACGCCATCGCGGCCATGCAGAGCGCGCGCTTGCCAACGTCGATCTCTATCTCAGCCTGACCACGTCCTTTGCTGTTCGCGGTCTGTGCGCTTTCGCCGAGACGATGACAGCGGCGTGGACCGATGAGGCCCGCGCGATCGAGGGACGGCCCGATGCTCAGGAAGAGGCCGTGGCGCTCTACACGATGCACGCGGCCAAGGGCCTTGAATGGCCGATCGTCGTCCCGATCAACACGATGACCGGCATCATGGCGCCCGAAAGCGCGGTGACCGACCGCGACAGCGATACCTTCTACTGCCCGGTGTTTGGGGTGAAGCCCGTTGGCTATGACGCTGCGCGGGAGGCTGAGAAGGCCGAACTCAACCGCGAGCGCATTCGCTTGTGGTATGTCGCAGCAACTCGCGCCCGCGAGCTTCTGGTGCTTCCACGCCTCGACGCGGCGCAATCGAAGTCGGCATGGATTTCGCTTCTGGATCTTTCGCTTGCCGAACTGCCGGCGCTCGACCTCTCGCATTTGCCGCCCGAGCTCGACCTTGCCGCAGGCGGCGAGGCCAACGATCAGACCCGCGATGACTTTGCCGCTGAAGCGGCATCGATCGTAGCGCGCCAGCGTCGCCTGATCTGGCTTGCACCAAGCCGCGACGAAAGCGCCGATGGACCGGTTTTGACCCCGGAAGCGGTTGAAATCTGGGCAGCGTCGGAGGCCGGTCAGCCCGACGAGGCGGTGCGCCCCAATGTTCAGGGCGGCCGCGAAAGGGGCCTGATCCTGCATAAGCTGCTGGAAGAAATCCTGACCGGCGAGACGCCTGACGATGCCGGAGCACTCAGCGAACGCGCACAGGAGCTCATTGTCGAGATCGGCCGGCCTATCATGGCAGACCCTTCGCAGGGCCTTTCTCCAGACGAGCTTTCCGGATGCGTCGTCCGCACATTGGCGCTCCCCGAGATCGCGGAGCTGCGTCAGACGTTGGTGCCCGAACTGGCCGTGTATGCAGCGGTGGACCTTGACTGCGTCGAGCAGGTGACCGTGGGAGTCGCTGACGCCACCAGTTTCGACAACGCGGGTAAGCCCGACGTTGTCGTCGACTGGAAAAGCGATGTGCAGCCAACAACCGAAACTCTCAGCGACTACCGCGCGCAAGTGCGGGCCTATCTCGATATGACAGGCAGCAGACGCGGTCTGATCGTGTTCGTCACAACAGGTCAGATCATTGCGGTTGAAGCAACGCCAGCGGCCATCGTCGGCTAGGAGAAGGGTAGTCAATGTCTTCACTTGCCTGGATTGATTTCGATGAAGCCGAGCGCCAGCGCGCGCAGCGGATCATGGCGCTATTCCAGGAGCGGGAAACCCGCGACGAACTGGGCCTGGGCGGCATCCGCGATTCGATCGCCGATCACCTTTTCCCGGGCACCAGCACGATCCAAACCCGGCTGCGCTACATGTTGTTCATCCCTTGGTTGTTCCAGATGCTCGAAGGATCATCGGCCGGGGCGGACCAGCTCGCGCGCGAAGCGCGCGCCCTCGAAAACCGGCTCGCCAACGCGCTCAAGGCCAGCGGCGAGTCCAACGGCATCATTGGCAGGGATGCGGGTGCGGACCTCCAGAGACTGCCCAGTTCGGTCTACTGGGCCGGGCTTGGCACATGGGGCATCCGTCTCTTCCCGGGCTCAACCGACAACCTCTTTTCCTCCATGCGCCATCTCCAACGCGCGCGGCCTCGTGTCCGCGAAAGCGAGGATTCCGCGTCCGAGGCCCAAGCCCTTCAGATCTGGACGCCGACGCTACCAAGGCGTCCCACCGACCTGCTCGACCTTACGCAGTTCAAGCTCTCGCTCGACGAGGCCCAGTTCATCATCGACCGGCTCATCGCCCACCAACCGCACAGCCTCTTGGCGTTTTTAGCGCGAAGCGGGTCCAGGCAAGCTGAATGCGACAACATCTGGGAGCACCCCCATCTTGCCGATTTCCCTGACGACGCCCGCACATTGGTCAGCCATGGCGCGATATTCTCCAGCGTGATGCACGGCGCCTCACTGCTCTACAACTTGCTGCTCAGTCGGCTGCGCGATCGGGCCGAATGGATCGAAAAATACGAGATGCGGTTTGCCGAATGGCAATCCAGCCTGGACATGGCAGCGATCCGGGCTTGGTCACTCGATGCCTTCTGGGCGGCGATCGTTCATCCCGCACACAGCATCCGGCCCGCCGCCAAACGCTTCGTCACCGAATGGCTTGGCCTGTTGACCGCAGGCAGCGTCCTAGACGGTGCGCTGACACCGGCCGCCCGTCTTGTGCAGGATCGCGAGCGGCACCTGAAAACAAACCAGTCCCGATTTGCCAACCGAGCCGTGCGAGACCGTTGGACAGGCGCTTCTGGTGTCGAGCCGCTGACCTTCCGATGGGCGCAAGCCAAGTCGCACCTGCGGGATCTTGCCAGTGCTGAATAGAACGACGCTCGATCCGGAAACCCGCGTTCTCTACGGCGACAGCCTTCAGCCCCCTCCGGGCTATGTCTTCGACGCGGCGATCGCGACGACATTCTCGCTCGATTTCGAAACCGCGCTCGCCGCACCCGTCAGCCTCGCCCTGTTCGCGGCTGAAAATCGCGACGACATTCTCACCCACCCGCTGGCGCTGCTCGAAGGCGCCGAGCGGATCGCTGGACGCCTCGTCATCTATGCCGATGCAGGGCATCTTCATGCTCAAAGCCGCCCTCATTCACGGCTCTGCTCTCTGCTCGAACGCATCATTGTCGAAGTCGCCGCACCGCGCGAGGGTGCATTCCATCCCAAGCTCTGGGCTCTCCGCTATCGTCCGACGCGCGCCGAAGATCCGACGCTCCTGCGGCTGCTGGTGCTATCGCGCAACCTTACGCGAGATCGTTCCTGGGACATTTCGCTACGCCTCGACGGCGAGCTGACGCGCCGCCCCGATGCGAACAACCGGCCGCTGTTCGATCTTCTGAGCCGACTGCCAGACCTCGCCGTCGCCGGCATCTCCAGCGATGCGCGCACACTGACCGCTGAGGTTGCCGAAGACATTCGGCGCGCCCGGTGGACCGTACCCGACCCATTCGATGAGGTCAGCTTCGCGATCAACGGGTTCGGCGGCAAAATCTGGCAGCCTGCGTCCTGCGCGCGACTGGGCGTCATCTCGCCCTTTTGCGATACCAGTGCGCTCAACCTGCTCAGCGGGCTGCCGACAGCAGAAAAGCCCGTTATCATCAGCCGCCCGGATCAATTGGCTGGCGTCGACAGCGCCACGCTGGACGCTTTTGAACGCGTTTCCGTCCTCGACGAAATGGCCGCCACCGAAGACGGCGAGGAGGTTTCCACCGGCGCGCTGCAGGGACTACACGCCAAGGCGTTCATCGCCGAGACGGGCTGGGACACTATCCTGACGATTGGGTCTGGCAACGCGACGCGTCCCGCCCTTCTGTCGGGGAACAATGTGGAGCTCTTCGTCTCGCTCAGAGGCAAGCGATCGAAGGTCGGCAGCGTCGAGCAGATCATGGGCGAGAAGGGCTTTGGGCGCCTCACCCGCACCTTCGTTGCCAGCGAGCTTGAACCCATCGATCCCGCCACCATCGCCGCAGAGGACCGGCTCGACGACGCACGCCGCGTCTTGTGCCGCGGTGGATTGCGCCTGCGCTGTGAGCGGATCGAGAGCATTGACGGCGACGCGCACCCGTGGCGCGTCTGGCTCATTCCCACGGAGCCGTTGCCGCTTGTCGGCATCGCCTCGCTGCAGGTTTGGCCTATCACCCGGGGAGACGGCCACGCCAGTGATGTTCTGAGTGCCCTTCGCGCAGGCACGGCCGTCGATCTCGGTGCGATGCCGATCGTTGACCTCACCCGCTTTCTGGGCTTTCGGTTGACCGCAAACAGTGCCCAGGTGTCAGCCCTGT
Organism: Pinirhizobacter sp.; assembly: GCF_036499745.1. NCBI lineage: Bacteria > Pseudomonadati > Pseudomonadota > Gammaproteobacteria > Lysobacterales > Rhodanobacteraceae > Pinirhizobacter > Pinirhizobacter sp. The sequence goes on along the minus strand of NZ_DASYDG010000038.1, from coordinate 79,363 downwards.
TCAGCACCAGTCTGGTGATGGAAGGCCTCCCGCCCGAACGCCATGCCGCCATTCTTCGCTGGGTGATCGACAGCCGAGATGCGTTCTTCCGCTATCTGCGGCTCCTATTGTCAGAACTCGGCGATCCATTCGGCGCGGCCTTGGCGGCGCAGGAGGGTTCCGGCAGCATGGCTTGGGCCAGTGCCACCGACGACGCGCCGCTCCTGGAAGATATGGTCCGCGCCTTATGTCGTGGAGGCGAAAGACTTCATGCGATCGAACGCCTGATGACGCGATTGGAGGCCGGCAACGATACCGGTGCCGATCCGATACCCAGTGATTTCCGAACCCTTTGGGATGCTTTCCGCATTGCCCTCCATGATTTGAGCCTCAGCCATGGCGGATAACCGGTTTGAAGCCGAAGCTGCCCTCGCTCCGCTCAAGGCCTTTCAGCGTCGTACAGTCGATTATGTGTTTGACCGGTTTTACGGCGAGCAGGATCCCGTCAGGCAATTCCTTGTCGCGGACGAAGTGGGCCTTGGCAAAACCATGGTCGCGCGCGGTGTCATCGCCCGCACCATCGAGAAACTTTGGGACAGCACTGACCGGATCGATATCCTCTACATCTGTTCCAATCAGGCGATTGCGGCTCAGAACATCAATCGCCTCAACGTGCTTGGCCGACGCGAGCTGGCGTTGCCGACCCGCATGACCCTTATACCGCTCCAGGTCCGGGGCGATCAGGGGCTCGACGCCAACAAGGTCAACTTCATCAGCCTGACACCGGGCACGACCTTTGACCTGCGCTCGACCACAGGCGTTACACAGGAACGCGCCTTGCTGCTGCGGATGCTCGAACACCGCGTGTCGCGGCCGCGCGGCCTGCACAATCTGCTTCAGGTGTCCGCCGGTGTTGATGGCTGGAATGCCGCCGTCCGCGAGCTGTCCCTAGATGGTGTCGACCAGCGGATCATCGATCGCTTCCGCCGCGACGTCGAAAAAGATGCCGAGCTGTTCACGGAACTGGAGGCGGTATGCGACCTCTTCCCGCGTCGCCATGAGACCTATCCTCAAGAGCTGAACCGGCGGCGCAATGCCTTGATCGGTCGTCTTCGCGGCAAGCTCTCCCACGCCTGCATCGACGCCCTGAAACCCGACCTCATCATCATGGATGAGTTTCAACGGTTTCGCGACTTGCTCCACGGCGAAACCCCGGCTGCTGATTTGGCTCGCGAGCTGTTCGACTACTCGGACGGCAAAGGTCATGCCGCGCGCACGCTGCTGCTCTCCGCCACACCCTACCGGATGCTGACCTTGTCGGGTGACGAACCCGATGACAGTGAGCATTACCGTGATTTTCTGGAGACCTTGTCCTTCCTCTACGGTCGGACCAACGGTCCCGACGTAGCCAAGACGCTGGAACGCGAAATGCGCGAGTTTCGCGGCTTCCTTCATGCGCTGCCCGGCGCGCGCAACGAGGCCATCGGCGCGCGCCATGTCGTCGAGGATCGGCTGCGCAAGGTAATGGCGCGCACCGAACGCGTGGCCAGCACCATCGAGCGCGACTCAATGGTGAGCGAGCCGCCGATGGCCATCACGATCCTGCCATCTGATCTGCGCCAGGCCGCAGCAGTGTCGAACGTTGCGCGCGCCCTTGATGCGCCAGAGATCACCGAATACTGGAAGTCCGCGCCCTACCTCCTCAACTTCATGCGCGACTATGCGCTCAAGCGGCTTTTGAAAAATCAGCTCGACAAGCCGGCGCCCAATCTGTGCGCGGCGCTCGAAAGCGCACGGTCCGCCATGCTCGATCATGACCAGCTCGACGCCTACGAGCCGCTTGAACCCGCCAACGGACGGATGCGCGGCGTGATGAATGACGTGTTCGGCGATGGTCTCGATCAACATCTGTGGATCCCGCCATCTCTGCCCTATTACGGTCCCGCGCGTTCCGGACCGCCGCTGACCAAGGCTTTGATCTTCTCATCCTGGTCGATGGTGCCCGATGCGATCGCGGCAATCCTGTCCTACGAGGCTGAGCGCCGTATGGGCGTCGGCGCTTCGGGGCAGCGATATTTCGGTCATGTTCGCCCACGCCCGATCCAATTTCGGCAAAATCAGGGACGACTTGTCGCTATGCGCGCGATGCACCTGGTCTATCCGTCGCCGACCTTGGCGCGGCTTGCCGACCCTCTCGCGATCTTTGGGGCGTCGGACGAGGACCTGTCGGTCGAAGCCATGCGCAAAGCCGTCGCCGACCGCTTGCGCAAAAGCGTCTCCGCACTCGCCGAGCGGTCAGGCGACACTGCCGACGGTCGTGATTGGGAATGGGCTGCCCCGGCCGTCATCGACGCCATGGCAAAGGCCAGCTCTGTCGCCTGGGTCAACTCGCCTTACGGCCTCGCGCTGCTCGGCAACGAGGAGGGCTTCAAGGAGCATGTCGCCGAACTGCGGACCGTGACGAGCGAACGCAGCTTTGGCCCCGTACCAGACACGCTGATTGACCTCCTGGTCGATGTCGCTCTTGGTAGCCCCGCAGTCTGCGCGCTGCGCGCCCTGCACAGGATTGCCCCCGATCTCGATTGGGACGATCATCGCTTGCTGAAGGCGGCGAACCAAATCTCCTGGGGCTTCCGCACGCTTTTCAACCAGCATGATGCCGTCGCTCTCCTCCGCAAGGACGAAGATGAGCGCTATTGGCGCCAGGTGCTCAGTTACGGCGTTGAGCACAACCTTCAGGCCGTTCTCGACGAGTATGTCCACTATCTGCTCGACGCCGAGGGTTTGGGCGACAAGCCAGCCGCCGATCGCATCGTTGGAATCAGCAAGGCAATCTCGGAGGCGTTGGCCATCCGCCCTTCGCAGATCGATGTCGAGGATCCGACGGTCGACGGTAAAAAACTCGTGATCAACAAGTTTCAGATGCGCGGGCGCTTCGCCATGCGCTTGGCCGACTACAAAGACGAGGAAGGTGGGGCCGCACGCCTCTCCAGCGTTCGCGACGCCTTCAACTCACCGTTCCGACCGTTTGTGCTAGCCACAACTTCCGTCGGACAGGAAGGCCTCGACTTTCACCCTTATTGCTATCGACTCTACCACTGGAATTTACCTGGAAATCCTGTCGATCTCGAGCAGCGCGAGGGGCGTATCCATCGCTTCAAAGGTCATGCGATTCGCCTCAATCTGGCGCATCGGCAGGTCGAAGCGGTGCGTGGGCGCCAGACAGATCACGGTGATCCTTGGCAGCTCATGTTCGATGCCGCCCGCACCGAGGCCAAGAATGACTCTGACCTGATTCCCTACTGGATCTACGAAGGTCCGGTGAAGGTCGAACGCCGCGTGCCCATACTCCCCTTCAGCCGCGAGATTGTTAGACTCGAGTGGCTAAAACGGAGCCTGACCGTCTATCGACTTGCGTTTGGCCAGCCGCGTCAGGAAGACCTGCTGGAATATCTTCATAGCCTTATGGGAACTGCAATGTCGGCAGAAGATCTCGCCGATCTGCAGATCCGATTGCAGCCTTGAAGGTCGTTCCGATCATGGTCCGTAACAGAACTTAAACCCCTGCCGGCTAACGCCCTATGTTCGGAAGTCACGCCGCTCATTTGAAGCCCACATCCCCGTATCTGAAGCTGCGGTAAGCTCTCCTGCCAAAAGTTGCACCACTAAACATGGGAGGGGCCCTGACCCATGACCCACCCCGGACTCTTAACCCGTGCGGTACTAAAGACGGCGTGACATCGGACGCGTGAAAAAACTGCAACCAACTAGTTTTCAGATCTATATCCCCACCATGGCCCCGGTCCGCGACCGCGTTAGGACTTGCCGCTCTGCAAGTCCTTGGTGGGATTTGACATGAGAACAACATCCGAAAGCCTTAGCTTCATCCTGACGCTGGCTGGTGCCATCTGGCGACTGTCGCAGAGTGCGTAAGAAAACCGCCTGGCGATTAAAAGCGCCTACGACGGGACCGAAAAGAGTCTCTAGGCATTGCCTGAGACTCTATCGCCAGCTCAGCCAATCGCGCGGTTCTTAAGCTTCAGCTCAATCAACCCCCAACGCCTTAAAGACAGCGTCGACGGGGTCGGAGTAAAAGCTTGTCTGAAATTTTGCAAAGAGTTCGCCTGGCACCGTGGAAATGTCAGAGACGCTGCACATCGGCAGCAGGATCCGCTTCGCGCCAGCGTCGAAGGCGACCTGCAAGGATTCGGCCAAATTGCGGGCCGGTGTGGTGGTGCCGCCGAGTGACATGTCTCCCATTACCACCATCTGGCTTTGCATTGGCCGGCCCAGCGCGGCGGAGCACAATGCGACGAAACTGGACAGAGTGAGTGTTTCGGGGCTGCCGCTGTTTTGAAGTTCGACGAGGTGGAGGTGGAAGTCCTGGACGGCTGTCTTGATTCCCGCGCTGACGCGGCTGGCGTTGGCCTTGAAATAGTCGAAGGCGACTCGCACAGACTCTCGCTGACCGGACCCGGACACTGATAGCTTGCCGTTGCCAGCCATCGCTTGAATCTCCAAGCGATAAACGCCCGGCATGCTGCCTGGGCCCATGGCGATGGTGTAGAGCGTACCGGGCGCCATGCGGCCCTCCGGGATTAAGCCGCCACCGCCCTGCTCCGGCACGTTGACGAAGCGCTCTTCGCTATCTTCGAGATCAATGTACGAGAAATGGACGTCGTAGAACTCCATGCCGCCGATCTTCTTGAGCTGCTCCTTGACCCGACGGCGAGCCTCAAGAGCATATTCAAGGCACTGCTTAACTTGGTCTTTATCGTATTCGCCATGAGGACAAAGCAGCTTCAAAAGGCCAGATGTCGTCCGGCGAACGGCGATAACGTCGCGTTGGTTGAGATTGTTGCCAAGCTTGAAGTGTTTGTCGATCGCGTCAGAAAAACTGTGCTTACGCATCTCGCGCAGATATTCGGCCAAGTAGTCCACGATCAGACCGAACTGGTTAGTGAAGAACTCCGGGCGCATCTTCGGAATTTCCCAGCCGGGCACATAAGCGTGGAAACGGTCGAAGAACGCCGAGTCGATCATCACCTCGGGGAACGGTGAGAGCAGGTGCGAGGTCTTCACTAGCGACTCGACGCTCTGGTTGATGTTGCCGATGAACACCATCGAGGCATTGGCATTGATGGACTCGCGCCCGCGGCTAAAGGAACCAGAAGCCATGTAGTCCTTCATGATCTGGACGCCATCGTGATCTTTGAAGGTAATGCCGGCCACTTCGTCGAAGGCGACCACGTCCCACAAGCCCACCAGCCCCACCTTGCGGGCGCCCATGTTGTAAAAAAGGTTCGCCACTGTCGTCTGGCCGCCAGAGACCAAAATGCTGTTCGGGCTAATTTCCTTGAAGATGTGGCTCTTGCCGGTGTTGCGCGGGCCCAGCTCGCAATAGTTGTAGTTGTTCTCCACCAGCGGAATCATGCGCGCCAGTAGATGCCACTTGGCCCGCTTCTCGAACACGGTGGGCTCCATGCCAGTGGAGCGCAGCAACACGTCCAGCCACTGCTCGTCAGTGAACGCGCGGCGCGCTTCGAACAAGGCCTGCATGTCCATGTTGGGCATCTGGATTGGCTTCAGATCTTCTACGATGAAGGGCGAGCTTTTCTGGCCTTCCTCGTATACGTACCGCAGCGTCACTATGCACCAGATGCCACCGGCAAGCAGCTTTTCGTATTGGCGCACGATGGAGTCCGAGATCTCGGCGTTCTTCACGCCCAGGTTTGACAACAGTGCCTCGTATTGGTCCCGCTTCTCGTTGAGCTTAACGGTCAACTTGTCGATGACCTTGTAGGTACCGCTTTCGCGGATCTTCGACTTGACCTTTTCCGCCTCGTCGGGGCGCACGTAGTTCTCAGCTAGGATGCGCTTAACCGTTTTCAGGCCTACCTGGATCGTCTCCTCGTCGTCCGAGGCGCAATACATGCCGAGCAGGTACTCGAGCACGTAGACCGGCACGTTCGCACCCTCCTTGATCAGCTTGGTCAGATCCTTCCGCACCACCTTGCCACTGAAGTGGCGGTTGAGCAGCTGGTCGAGATCCGGCTTAGCGGATTCGCGGGCATCGGGCTGGATCATGTCGGTGAAGTCAGAAGCCATTGGAGAACGCCAGATCGATCTTCAGGGGAACACGCAGCACCTCGACCTTGGTCTGCGCGTCACGCGCGATAAAAAAGTACTCCTTCTGCCGATCATAGCTGCCTGAGCGGATCGTCAGAATGATCGACTTCACCCGCTCCCCCAATACGCTGGATGCACTGTCGAAGGTCAGGATCTGCTCGTTGCTCACCGGGGTCTCGCCGTCGCGCAGCGATATCCGTACGGTGCGCGGCAGCACACGGTTGGAAGTGGGCTCGGTCTGGATGAGCTCAAAACGCTGCGTATTGGTCACGACCTTGTTGGAGAAGCCCATCAGGCTGATCTCCACCGGGCGGGTGCGGGCGCTATCCGATTCAGAGACGCGTACGGTGATCAACGGAACGATCACCTCTTGAGGCATCGCCGAACCGTGAACGAAGCGGGCACCGCCAGCAAAGTGGAAGCGCATGGCGCCTTTGGGCAGCCAGAAGTCCGCGCTGCCTGCCCCCGGCGTGGTTCCGGCTGTCAGTGCGGTGGTGCCCTGCCAAATCTTGTCGTTGGCCGGCAAATCACGCCCGATCAAATAGCGCTTTTTGGCCTTGAGTGTGCCAGCAGGCTTCTCAGGCAACGCGGCGCGGCTGGCATCATCCAACGGCGACTCCTGATAGAGAAATCCGTGATCAGCCGTCACCAGCACCATGGAGCCGTTGAGGTTGTTAATGATGTGCGAGATCACACCACTCAACTCTTTCACCGTGTCGGCTACCGCACGGAATGTCTGACCTTCGGAACCTTGCTTGTCACCCAGCATGTCGATCAGATCGTGGTAGAGGTAGATCACCTTGTGTTGACCCACCAGCTCACGCCCCTTGGTCTTACCCAAAGCCAGCAACTCATCCGCCTTCACCGCGATGCCGTCATAGCGCGCCAGCTGCGCGTTGCGGCTCTCCAGCGTCGCGGTCGATTGGCCATCGACCAGTACATCAAGGCTGTCGCCCGTTTTGTATGCGATGCTCTGGTGCGGTAACAGCGCCGCCATGCCTAGGGCCGTGTAGCTTGGCAACACACTCAACATCGCATCGAGCTTGGCCGTAAAGCGGTTCTTGGCGTTGATCTCGCGAACCAAGGTCTCGCCCGCTTCGTAACGGAAGGCGTCAGAGATCAGCACAAACACGCGTTTGGTGGTACCTCCGCTGAGTGCAGCGGCGACATGGTTGTCGAAGAAGTCCTGCTGCGGGGTCATACCCGGCACGCGCCACGTCGCAAGCAAGCCCTGCTCGCCTGCCAACACGCCGGCCCACGCGGACGACAGGCCGGGAATGAACCAACCGGAATACGCATCCTCAATCGCGTCGCGCAGCTCGTGCAGCACGCCCCAACCCATCGGCTCCACCTTGTCGGCGGCAAAATGGAAGCAGCGATACCATTGGTCAAAGCGATACAGCTCGTCGCGATACGCCTGCACAGCCGTCGCCGCGTCGGCAAAGCTGAAGCCGGCTGCATAACGCTCCTTCAGCGCCAGGAACTCGGCCGCTGCCTCGATTGCGTCGTAGCAGGCAGACAAGGCGCGGATCTCATCGCTGGCGTCGCTGATCAGCGCGTTGCTCCAGTGGCCATCGCGGCGGCGGGCGGTGATCGTTTGCACGTCGCCTAGAGCCGCACCGCCAAGCTGCATCACCCGGGTCTTCAAGTCATGGATGATCTGACGTTCCACCGCAGCGAAGGTCATGCATTCCAGCAGATCCTCCGCGTGCCAGCCGGAGATCAGCTCGCCCAACTTGAGCATCTGTGCAACCGCCGCCGAAAGATGCGCATAGGCGGCATGGCTGTGCAGGTCGTTGCGCCAGCGCGCGGCCAGGATCGTCGCGTTGTTTGCCAGCTGCGAATTTTCCAGCAGTAGATGCCGGATGGAATACGGCGCCTCGGCGCTGATCGTGCGGGCAAACTCAGTGACCAGGATGCGCAGCCACAAATCGGCAAGAGCGGGTTCGTCGCTTTGATAGCCGAACGTGCGCTGCATCAGCTCCCAGAATGCGGGTTCCAGGCCATAACCCTGCAAATCGATCCAAGCCTTGGCCGGCTCGCCAATACGGGGCTGACCTTCTACCCAAAGTCCAAGCAACAGCTGGTGCGCAATCGTAAGCGGCTCGGACTCGTCGCTGCGCAACAGTACGGCCATCATCTTGCGGTCGAGCTCCGCCTCGCCGTCACTAGATTCGACCAGACGCTTGAGTTTGCTGCGGCGCGCCTCCGCGCCGAGGAATTTAGTGCGTGAGCGGATATAGGGCGCCAGCGCCAGCGAGGTCAGGCCAAGGTTCTCGATCAGCAGCGTGGTCAGGTCAGCACGGAACGCTTTGGAACGCAGCCGCACATCCAGCAGCCAATCAGCGGCGGCGTCGGGCTCCGCAGAGGTGCTGTACAGCAGGAATTGAGAAGCGGGTTGCTGCTCCAGTTGCCGTTTGACCGCCAGCACCGGCGCTTGCTCCAGCCGCATGATCGCAATGTCGTCGCCCAGCTCCAGCGATTCCAGCGTGATGGCGAACTGCGAATCCGTGTCGTGCCAAAACACCACGCGCTCAGTCGTAAACAAGGCGCGCAGCGAGTCGACCACGCGGCATTCATTCACATCCATGCGTCACCTCGCCTTGCGCCTCGTTGAGCCAGAACGTAACGGCAGGACTGAGCGCAGCAACAATCATTCGTCATCGCCCTTCCCGCCCGTCACCGCCTTGACCTCGGCCAGCAGCTCGCCGAACTTGACGTAGTTCACTTTCACCCCGTCATCCAGATCCAGCGTGATGCGCTGGTCGGCGTAGTGGCGCAGCTGCTCGTCGTACTCCAGCAGCTCTCGATGCTGCTTGCGCAGCTTTTCAATCTGCTTGGTGAGCTTGTTGCGTTGCGCGGTAGAACCGGACGCGGCGACATCCTGCTCCAGCTCTTCGATCTTGCTCTGCATCTTGCCGGTTAGCGGCACCACGTATTCGGCGCGCAGTCGCGACAGCGTGCCGGCGTTGTAGCGGTGTAGATAGACCAGCGCTTGGAACGCGCCCTGCTTACCGCTGGAAAACAGCCAGTAGATCGGTCGCTTCTTGTAGGTCTGCAGGTGATCCTTGAAAAACTTGTCCGCCAGATAGCGGCGGATTGCCTGCTCCGGCGATTCGCTGGTCTTGCGGCCCAGGTTATCCGCCAGGAACGACATGTTCTGTTCCGGCGATTCCTTGCCCCACACGGCAAGCAGAAATTCGCGCACACGCAGCGCCGCGTCATCCTCGAACCACAGTTCATCGGTGACCGGCACGATGCCGTCGGCGTCGGCGGGGAACTTCGTGTAGCGCGAGGCGTCGAAGCCGACGTTGCCGCTGTTGGCGTAGATCAGGCCCGGTTCGTCCAGGCTGTAGCGCCCCATCATGCAGCCGACGGCGTAGGAGACCAGCTCCTCCATGCTGTCTTGACGGAAGCGTGCCCACAGCTCCTCGTCGGTGAGCTTGCCTCCGTAGCGGTAGGCGGGGTTCACCGTAAGGGTAATCTGCTCGATCGGGACGTCGGGGGTGAGCTCGTCCTGCAGGCCATAGGCGTCGATGAAGAGGCGGTTGTTCTCTTCTTCGAGCCGCTTCATTTCGGCGATGGCGTCGCGGTTCTGGGTGATCCAGGACGTATAGCTTCGCTCGAGTGTCGGGTGAGATTCGGAGGAGGCTTTCATAATGGGATCTAACTGAAAGCCCCAAGAGCATTCGTACGCATCCCAATCTAGTTTCGACAACCCAACCAACCTATTTGTATTAGTTGCGATCATCGAGCTGAACGACTTAACCGCCTCATCAACAAAAGGGATCGACACGAAGTTTCCGATCTGAAAACTCAAAGTCGGATTTATTGCTTTCACCATCTCTGTGACGATGGGCGTATTGCAATACGCTAAAAGTATCTCGGATTGCACCTTTCCCACTTGGAACGCTGACATTCCTTTTATGTCGTGTATGAAGCCCCGCGGAAAACTCCTAAATGAAGGCGGCCCAGACGTGACATCAGACCAACTAAGCGACGGCCGAAAATAGAACTCCGTGTTCTGAGCTCTCGATCGAGGCCTGCCGCCGGCTTCGGTTCCAAACACTCGAATTTCGCAACCATCGCCTTCCCAATTAACAACAAAGTCTTGATTCCCGTACCATCGTCGAAAAGGACCTCCTTTATTGTAAGGGAACCACCTCTTGCAAGATTCGGCGGCTTCTGCTCGGCCAGATAAATCGATCCCTATTTTGACAGAGGCGACCTCAAACCATTGCCGTAGAAAGCGGTCATTGTCGGCTGTGGCTAGACCTTGCTTGGCCTCCACGAGTTCACCAAGTGAGGTGCCTGTCTCAAAGACGCTACGCACCCGCTCACTAATCCAGTATGCGACAGGACTTCCCAGAATCTTCTTGAAATCCTCCTTTACGACCGTAGCCTGACGCTCGTTCGGTGTAGGAAACTCGACCGGAATGCCATCATCATTCAGCTCGTAGTAGCGGGAGCAGCAGTAGTGCCCTCGATAGCCTTCGACCTGCGCACTGCGTGAGCTAACTACAGCGACACCGAAGTTGATTCCCATCGCTGTCGGCCGCTTTCCGTCATATGGAAAATGAGCTAAATTACGCACGGTATGGCGCTGGAGCACTGTCGCTCTGAAGCTTTCATAGCTAGATAGAAACATCCAGCTTTCCATTGTGACCATTGCGTTATAACCAGAGTCCTTGGCGAGCGAGTAGCCGCGTTCTATGAAGCAAGCGAAGAGGTCACTTCTAGCATCCGGAAAATATTTGCTAGCAAACAACCTAACCTCGGGGTTCATATACCTGCCCCCCATATAGGGAGGATTCGCCACTACTGCATCGTACTGTGCCGCGAGCGCCTCGAGCTGCTGTACCAGCGGTCTAAGGCGCCTAAGCGCCTCGAACACAAAGAGGTCTTGGCTAATCACCTCGCTTAGCCGCTTGAGTCCTGGCAGTTTCACCGCTAGTTCATCGGGGACCAGAATTAACGACCCAAACGTCGTCGCCGGCCCAAATAGGTCCTTTAGGCTCTTAAGGTCGCCAAGTTCGAGCTCGTAGTCATCAAGATTTACGACTTTGGCTAATCTCTCGGGATCAAACCCAGCACTATCCAGCAGCGCAATGATGTTTAGCTTCACCCCCCGCTCAAAAAGCTGCCGGTCATCGGCTCGCGCTTTCATCATCAGAGCGAAGCCCGTCAGCTGCGCCGCCCGCTCGTCGATGTCTAAGCCAAAGAGATTCTTCTCCAGAATCAGCTTCGCCACATCGCGCTGGCGGTAGCCGCGCTCCAAGTAGATCGCCTTAAACAAGTCGTAGGCCTCGACGAGGATGTGGCCGGAACCGCTCGCGGGGTCGATCAGAGTCAGTTCTTCGGGGTTGAGCGAATCCGGTGTAATCGCCGAAAGCTGGGCGTTGACCTCGTCAGTCTGCTCAGCCGGCTCGATGTAGTACGCCATCTGCGCCTTGAGCGGCGAGCTCGGATAGGTTGCCAGCCACTGCGCACCCAGCGAATTCTGCACCATGTATTTCACGATCCAGTTCGGCGTGAACAGCTGGGTCGCCGCCGGAATATCTTCGGACTTCACCACCTTGCCGATGACCTGGTCTTTCTTTTCCGAGATGTAGAACTGGTAGAGCCAGCCGATGATTTCGATCTGCTGCCAGTCCTCTTCAGGGATGGACTGCACCAGCTTGGCCACCACCGAATCGGTGAGCAGCAGGTTTTCGGGTAACAGCAGCTCGGTCTCATCACCCAACTGCTCGAACAGGAAAGGCATGGCCTGATGCAGCGCATTGCATTGAGCGACCAGGATCAAGCGGTACAGCTGGGGATCCTGATTGGCCAGCTTAAACTCGCGCACGGTACCGGCGGACAAGCCCGGCAGTGCATTCGAGTCCGCCAGATCCAGCGCGTGCGCCAGCACCTCGGGCAGACCGCCCTGCGGGTTCGACAACACGCGTCGGCCGTGGCCGAGGTAGTCGTGCACTTCCATGTAGCGCAGCGCGGCCAACCGGTTGAACCAGGCGTAGGCCACGGCCTCGACCGTGTGACCAAAACCTTGCAGCTTCATTCGTGCGATCAGTTTGTTGCGCTGCTCGTTGACCTTCACCGGCCACGGCCGACCGGCGATCATCACGATGTCGTTTTTGACCTCAGCCTCGGCCACCTGCAGCGCGCCCTTGGCCTCGCTCAGCCCCAGCAGGTTGGCGCGCGCCGTCACCGCGGCTATGAAGTCCTTGCGCGCCTGCGGGGCGTAGCTCTTGAGATTCCCTGTATTCATTGCTTACTGGATCCGGATGCGTTTGCCGGACTTGAGCACGGCGGTGAAGTGGGCTTTGAGCTCGGCGAGGTAGGTGTCGACCTCGGCCTCGGTTTCAAGATAGGTAGTGGTGGCCAGGTCGGCCGGACGGATGGTCTGCGAGATTTTCGGTGCTGCTGCGGCAGCGGCCGATGCTGAAGCCGTAGCGGAACTCGTCGATATTTTGGCCTCACCGCTAGCTGTCGCCGCCTTGCTCGCGGCCTGCGCCGCGGTGTGTGCCTTCAGCAAGGTGTCGCGGATCAGATCCATCGCCTCTTCCAGCTTGTCGCCGGCACCGTTGGCCAGAAACTGGATCTCAGGGATGCTGACCGCGTCGGCAATCTTCAGCTTCAGCTGTTGCAGAGGACGCAGAGCCGCATTGCTGAGATCGGCATTCGCGACTGCCTGCAGCAACGCCTTGTTCGCCTCGTCGATGCACTGTTCGACGATGCGCAGCGCCGCCTCGCGCTGGGCCTGCACCAGGGCCTGGTTGCTGGCTTCAAGGGCGGCCAGCAGCGGCTCGATCTTGCTGATGCTGGCGTACGGGGCAGGCTCTTCGCGGATGCGCTGCAGATCCTTCAGGGCGACGCTGGCCTTGGGGTCTGTGGCCAGCACATCGCGATTGGGCTCAAAACGGTTGAGTGTGGCCAGAAAGCGCTGCCAGGTCGGCAGTTGGTTGGTGTAGAAGCCGCGGACGTCGTTGAGATCCTCACCGGCATCCAGCCATTCATCGCGCGACTTGTTCAGCGCCTCGATGAACTCGAACGGGTCGCGGATGGCGAGCTGCCGCTCGCAGCGCGCCAGCAAGGCCTCAATCACCGCCTTGCCGGGATAGTGCAATTGCCCCGCGGTGAGCTGCCAGCGTTTCAGGTCATCCTTCCACTCGACCAGCTTGCTGCGGAAGTCGACGACCACGCCATCTTCTTCCTTGCGCGGCAAGGAGGAGAACAGCTGCCGGTACAGATCCGACGCGCGCGCAATGCTGCCGGCATCGGCAGTCTTGCGCTTGAGGATCGAGATTTGCTTGTGCTGCACTCCTTTCGTCAGCGGATCGAACGCGCTGCGCGGATCCAGATCGGAACCACCCATGGTGAGTTTGATCTCGCCAGCCATGAACAGGCGGGTGATCAGCAGCACCACTTCCCACTCTGGCTTCCAGCCGTAGGGGATGTCGGTGAAGCGATCGACCACATCGGACAGCAGCACACGATTCTGCGACGCGGCGAGCTGCAGGTACTGGCGCACCTCCTCGATGGCCTGCGGGTTGCCGTCTTCGCCGCCGAGCGCCAGCTCCTGCTGCCCGACGTTGTCGGCGCTGAGCAGGGCGCGGATCTCGGCAATAGAATCGGGCTTGCGAATTTTCAGGTACGGCAGTTTGTTGTAGGTATTGGTGATCAGGTAATTGATCAGCTCATCCAGCAGGGTGGGCGCCGTGGCGGCCTTGGAGCGCACCTGCTGACCCTTGGCGTAGCAGTCGCCCCGCACGATCAGTTCGCCGATTTGCGCGACCAGGCGCTGCCGGCGTTCGCGATTTTCGTCTTTGCGCTCCAGCAGAATCTTGCGCAGGGACGGCGGTGCCGCGCTGGCCTTGGGGCTGTCGACATATTTCTCGATCTGCTGATACAGGGTCAGCTCGATATCCAGACGGGTTCCCTCGCCCATGCGGATCAGCGCTTTGCCGTTGCCTTCGGCGCTGAGCATGATGCAGCGATCCGGCTTGAGGCTTTCGTAGTCGTCACCCAGCGGCGAGCGGATGTCCAAGCTGAGCGCCTGATTGGCTTGACGGTACGGCGCGCCATCGAGCAGCCGGTTGAATTCGTAGTCAGCCTTGGTATCGCGGTGGCGCACCTTGGTTTGCCCGCCGAGGATTTCGTCGAAGACGATCTCCGCCAGCAGTTTGGATTTCTCAGCGGCGGATACGTCGACATGGCCGATCTCGCGAGCAATGTCGCGCTCTTCATTGGTGAGAAAGAACCACAGGTCGCCGTTGCGGTTGACAAGCTTCTGCTGCTCCAGCCGCTCCAGACTCTGCTGGATCTGCCGCTTGAGCTGCAGCTTGTCGGCATCGATCTGATCGAGGCAAAGCGCCGCCAGGTTGTCGATGGAGGGCTTGATCACCTCGGCAATATGGCGGATCAGGAACAGCGCCTTCAGCAGCCGAATGTCCTGCTTCTCGAGGGCGGGATTTTGTTCGGCCTGGTCGATGGCGCGCTTTACGGTCGTATCGAGAAAGCTCTCGATCGAGGGATAGAAGTCGTACAGCGGCACCAGCGACTGGATGCTGCGATCGACATTGATCTTGGCGGCAGACTGGAACGCGTCCAGCAGGGAACGCTCGCCGCGTGAAAGGTGCTGACCGGTGGCGCCGACCTTTCGGATGGCCTCGAAGATTTTTTGCAGCAGCTCGAACTGGTATGGCGCGAACGGATAGTTGGCCACGTAGCTGACAGAATCGAGGTAGCCGCGCATGGTCACGGCGTTGCCGTTGAACGATATCTGGTTGTTGATGATGTCGCCCTGCTGCTCGAACACGTTGCGCAGCGCCTCGTGAGCGGCTTCGGTCTTGGCCAGCAGGCGTACGCCGATGACTTCGTCGGTATTGGAACTGGCCAACGACAGGCGGGTGTGGAAGCGGCCCTGGATCTTTGAGAAATCCTGTGAGCGCGCCTTGTTGGCTTCGCCGATGGCCGCCTCGATATCTTCCTGACTGGTGACGATGACCCAGGCGCGCCCCTTGCATTGGGTGCCGAGCTGCTCGGCAATGGTTTGCAGATTGAGCATGAGCTGGGTGTTATTGCCGATGAACTGGCCGACCTCATCGACGAGGAAGATGATGCGATGGTCCTTGCCCTTGGTGTCCAGGTACTCGCTCAGCAGCTTGGCGAAGTTCTCGATGTTGATCTTGTAGCTGTCACGGGATTCGTCGAACCAGCGCTGGGCGGATTCCACCGACATCTTCAACGCGACAGCCAAGGCCTGGGCGATTTCATCGCGCAGAAAGTCAAACGCATCGCGCTCCGCTGTCCACGAGCCACCGTGGATGCGCGCGAACTCCTGCTGGAAGGTGTCGTAGGCACCCTTGCTGACAAGGTAGCGCTCCATCTCGGCGATATGCGGCGCATCGCCTGAGAAACCGAGCTTTTCGTTGAACACGCGAAGGAACACTTGCAGAACTACATCGCGATCGGACTTGCTGTCTGCCTTGGCATCGATGTTGAACAGGATGACGTCGGCGCTGCCGCGCGTGGCGCGCTGGATGTCCGCCAGCAACAGCGGATCCTTGATCTTGGTCTCGTCGAAGAATTCGGCCGCACGCTTGGTGTTGCCGGAGACCGGGTCGACTGCTGCCTGGTTTTCCAGCAGATACGACAGGATCTTGATGAAGTGCGATTTACCGGAGCCGAAGAAGCCCGATACCCACACGCCCATGCGGTCGGTGATGACCGAATTGTTTGGGTTGTCGCCGGCCGCCAGATAGGCGTCGAAGAAGCGGCGAAAGTAGTCGGCCAACTGCTTGGTGACCACGTATTCGTCCAGCTCCTGCCAGATGCTTTCGGCATCGCGCTGGTCAGCCTTGATGACGCCGTTGATCGGGCGGTCAATCGGCTTGCGGAAAAGCTCCCTGATTTTCATGTCTTCAGTCATCCCCTGTGAATCATTCCGCCAGCCGGAAGGCGCGGTAGTAGTGGTCATCGGCCAATGTGTTGAACAGGCGCAGCGAGAAGCCGTCGTAGCGCCCGGGATAGAACATCACCACCGGCGTGTGGTTCATGATCGGCTGCAAGGCGGTCAGCAAGGTGTGTGAGCGCAGCATCGGATACGCGGCCCCTACGCCGGTCAGCAGCAGCATGTCTCTTTGGTCGAAGTCGATCTTGCTGGCGATGCGTTGGGCCAGCTTGTCTTCTTTCAGCACAGGCCGGAGCGCGGCGAGCGCGGCGTCATTGCCCTTGTCGGCCTGGATGGCCAGGACGCGGTCATAGAGCTTGCGGTCTTCCAGCAGGTCGACGATGAGCTCGAAGAGGTTGACGACCGCGGGGCGCAACACTGGCTGCTGCCGCGCCAGGCCGGGCAGCAGGATGTCGGTGATAAACCCGCGCATCTCCAATTCCTGCTCAGGCAGGTAGTCGAAAACCCAAAAGCCGATCTCGTTGCCCAGCCCCCTGTTGGCAAGGAAGTCGGCGGAACTGAGCTGGGGCAGCAGGCGATTGAGACGCTCGCGAAATTTGTCGCTCATGCACGAATTTCCATCATCGAAACGAGCTGCCCTTCTCCGGCGGCCAACAAGGACTGGCGAACAGCCGGATGAAGGTGCGGAGGCAGCAGACGCAGGGATCTCGTAGTTTCCAAATAGCGGGCCTCGGCGAGGATCCGAATGATCACCTGTAGCAGCTTCTTGCGCGTCGAGTTGCTCCACGATGCCACGGACGGATCGCGCGCTGCGCAATCGTGCAGAAAGGGCTCCCAGGCAGTGACCGAAAGCGAGTCCTCCAATCGCCGGACGTGATCGGCCACGACCTCACGAAGGAAGTCGGTGAGCAACTGGCTGTGCTTTAGCGCAGCGGCGAATAGCAACTGCGTGGCAATTTCCTTATCGCCGTTTCGGATCGAACTCCATGCCGACGCGTCAATGGTCTCCAGCCGGAGGCGGATCAGGCGCGCCTGGCGAGCTGCAGTGGCCGGAGATGACTTCTGCAATATATTGTCCACGCGCAAGGCACGCTCCCAAGCAGCGCGGTCGGGGCGCTGAAGCATAAGTCCAGCAATAATCCGACTCTCGGGGATCATCAATGATCCAGCGGACAGATCGGCTTGGTACCCCTTCAAAGCATGCGGCCGGTGAAAATCAGTAGAAGCTGGTTGCGAATGAAGCTGTTCAATCAACATGGCTCAATGGGACCCGTCCCTGTCGTAAACGGCGCGAAGCTAAAATTCCACACACCTCAGGGTTGCCGACGACAAACGATTGAACGTGTAGGCCCATGCTGACTGCGTGAGTCTCTAAACCCCTTCGAGTGTAGATCAGAATCACGGACGACCGAAAAGCAGAAAGCAGCCGATGGCATGCTCGATGGCACACTAAAAACGACACACACAAAAAAGCCCTTGATAAACAAGGGCTTTTTTGGCTCTACTGGCGGAGAGGGTGGGATTCGAACCCACGTTAGGCCTAAACCTAAACCGGATTTCGAATCCGGCGCATTCGACCACTCTGCCACCTCTCCTTTGGTCGTCGAGCGCGGGCGTGCCGCGTCGAGCAGGCAATGATACGGGCGCGGGTGAGCCGTGACAACTCCCAGGCAGTGGGGCATTCTCCTCATTGGGCGGGGATTTCCGCCTGTAAATGAATGAAACGACGCTTCCATGATCGAATTTGGGCACGGCACGCACCCGGGGATGGCCCGGTCGCGCAACGAGGACACCTACTACGCGGATCCCTCCCTGGGGCTGTTCCTGGTGCTGGACGGCATGGGTGGGCATCGGCATGGGGAATTGGCCTCGGCCAGCGTGCGTGACGGCGTGGTGGAGCGGGTGACGCGGGGGCAGTCCCTGCTGTCGGCGCTGACAGCCGCCAACGATGAGCTTTTGATGCATACCCGCAACCTGCCCCACGCCCGGCCGATGGGCACCACGGTGGCTGCGGTGCGTTTGATGGACGGCGGCTGGGAGGCGGCCTGGGTGGGAGACAGCCGTATCTATGTCGACGACGGCGAACTGCGCCGGCTGGTGCACGATGGCAAGCTGGCCGAGGCGCTGGTGGAAAAAGGCGAGTGGCCTGAGGCACGCGATACGGCCGCCCCGCGCGGGGTGATGAACCAGGCGCTGGGTGTTACGGGCAACGAGCAACTCTATGTGCAGATATGCCGCGGCCCCTGGAAGCCAGGGATGCGCTTGCTGCTATGCACCGACGGCCTTACCGAGGTAGTCGATGACGCGCAGCTCCAAACCATCAGCGAACGCGCCGATCTGGGAGCGCAGGAAGCGATCGAACAGATGATCCTGACGGCGCTCGATGGCGGAGCGAGGGATAACGTCACGGCGATCCTGGTACGGCACGGGTGACACGCCGCGGGATGAAGCGCTGCGGCTATGCCACAGACTGGCCAGACTCCACCAGCTCGTCGACCAACGTACGCCACACCGTGGCGCCACCGGACGCCTTGTCGATCGCCTGAAGGCGCTGCTCATGCAGCGCAGCTTCCGTTTCGCTGGCGCGCAGTACCCGGGGCCTTGCGGTGATGGCGAAACCCTGCAGCGATACATGGTGCCGAGACGGCGCGCCGGCATCAAAGGCGAGATCCAGCACGACCTGGCCGGTGGTCATGGACAGGTACACATCCGCCAGCAGCTGCGCGTCCAGCAGGCCGCCGTGGAGGTCGCGGTGGGTGTTGTCCACCCCTAAGCGCCTGCACAACGCATCCAGGCTGTTGCGCTGCCCGGGATAGCGTTCGCGCGCCATCACAAGGGTATCGAGCACGCTGGCGTGGTCGGTCACCTTGCCATGGTTGCCGGCCATGGCGAGCTCGGCGTCGAGGAAACCTATGTCAAAGCTGGCATTGTGGATGATCAGTTCCGCGCCCTTGATGAAGGCCAGGAAGTCGTCCACCACCTCGGCGAATTTCGGCTTGTCGAGAAGGAATTCATCCTCGATGCCGGTGACCGCGCGCGCACCTTCATCAATGGCGCGCCCAGGGTTCAGATAGGTGTGGAAGGTACGGCCGCTGGGCCGGCGCTCGAGCAGTTCCACCGCGCCGATTTCGATCAGGCGATGGCCCTGCCGTACTTCCAGGCCCGTGGTTTCCGTATCAAGGACAATCTGCCTCATGCCGGAATGCCACCTGCCTTGAACACCAGTGCCTGCTCGCGCGCCGCTTCGTCCACGCGCTCGTTCTCCGCGTGGCCGCTGTGGCCTTTCACCCATTCCCAGCGCACGCTGTGCGGCGCCTTGGCCGCGGCCAGGCGCTGCCAGAGGTCCTGGTTCTTCACCGGCTTCTTGTCGGAGGTTTTCCAGCCATTTGCGATCCAGCGGGGCATCCAGTCTTCGATGCCCTGCATCACATAGCGGGAGTCGGTGGTCAGGCGTACCTGGCAGGGGCGTGTCAGTGCTTCGAGCGCGCCGATGGCGGCCATCAGTTCCATGCGGTTGTTGGTGGTGGCCGGATCGCCGCCGGCGACCATACGCTCGGTATTGCCTGCGCGGAGCAAGGCGGCCCAGCCGCCGGGCCCGGGGTTACCGAGGCAAGCGCCGTCGGTGAATGCTTCAACCTGGTTCATGCTTTCCTTCATTGGGTCGTTCAGCGCGCAGCACGGCGCGCGCCGGATACAAGGCTACCGGACTGTACGGGTACGGCGGCGGCCTTGATCACGCGCAATGGCGTGGCGGCGATACGCTGTTTGCGCGCAAACAAAATATAGGCGCCGCCAGCCAGGCTGCTGCCCTCACCTGTCATGACCGACGGCAACACATGGCCGGCTCGGTGCACGGCAATCACGTGCAGGTCGGCCCGGCCGCAAGCCGATCGCAGCAGCACCGGCTGGCGCAGGCTGGCCCGCGTGCCACGAGCGCGCCACTGGAACCAGGGCGCCCAGGCACTCACCGGATGCACGCCGGTGATCGCAAGTACGCCGCCCGGTGCTAGCACGCGGGCAGCCTCGATGATCAGATCCTCGCCGTTGGGAACGATTTCAGCCGCGTGGCGCAAAACCACCACCCCGAACGCGTCGTCCTGGAACGGAAGGGGGGCGCCCCCGCAGGCCTGTACGTCGCCCTGCCAGCCGCCCCGAGCCAGGTGCAGGCGCGTCCAGCGTCCGAGCAAGGGCAGCGGCGGCGGGACGATCTCAGGCACCGGTGCGATGTGCAGCGCATGGTCGCCCGTGGAACGCGCCAGTTCCGGTGCCAGCACCGCCGACTCGCTGGCCAGCAGCGCGCGCATGGGCGGCAGGGCGTAGAGATCGGGGTACAGCTGTGGCATTGGCGTGGGTGCTTTGGCAGGGACGGACGGGTGCCCCGACGCTAAGTGTATCGGCTCCGGCGCAGGATTCGGCGACCTCAGTGGGTTAACGTGTTGATAACAAGGGAGCTGGCAACCCGCTGATATAGTCCGGCGGCCCCGCGGCGCCAGCCGCCCGTCGAGTGCTCGATTTGCTCCCTGAACCGATCCCGGCACTATCAGACAACTACATCTGGCTTCTTACCGACGCGGCAGGCAACGCCGCGGTGGTGGATCCTGGCGATGCCGGCCCGGTTGAGCGCGTGCTGGCCGAGCGTGGGCTTACCCTGCGCAGCATCCTGCTCACCCATCACCATCCCGACCACATCGCTGGCGTAGCCGCACTCTGCCAGGGGCGGGATGTGGAGGTGATTGCCCCCGTTGACGAGCGCATTCCGCACGCCGATCGCCGCGTGGGCCATGGCGACATCGTGAACTTCTCCCAGCCCGCCGCGCACTTCGGAGTGATCGCTGTCCCCGGCCATACCACCACGCACATCGCCTATGCCGGCGAAGGCCTGCTTTTCTGCGGCGACACCCTGTTCAGCCTGGGCTGCGGCCGTCTGTTCGAAGGCACGCCTGGCCAGATGCTTGATTCGCTCAACCTTCTGGCTGCCCTGCCCGACGACACCCTGGTCTGTTGTGGCCATGAGTACACCCAGGCAAACGCGCGCTTTGCACTGTCCATCGATGGCAACAATGCGGGGCTGAAGGCACGCGCGAAGGAAGTCGACGACAAACGCTTGCGCGGCGAGCCGACGGTGCCAAGCCGCATGGGCACGGAGCGCGCAACCAATCCCTTCCTGCGCACCGACAGTAACGCCATCGTCGCCTGGGCCGCCCACAAGGCCGACGCCCACGACAGCGTGTCCCGCTTCGCCGCGGTACGCCGCGCCAAGGATGACTTTCGATGAATCACCCCTTGCGTACGGCCCTGGCCGCCACCCTGGCCGCGGCCCTGGCTGCCTGCTCGACTACCGCGCCAGTGATGCCCAACGCGCCACCGATCACCACCACGCCCACCACGCAGCCCGCACCGCCGATGATGCCCACGCCGGCACCGGTCACGCCGGTAGTGACGGATTTCTGGGACGAGATGCGCGCGAGTTTCCAGATGGACGGTTGCGATTCCGATGATGGCGTGGCCCGCTGGGCACGCATCTTCACCAGGCGGCCGGATCAGTTTGAAGAACACCTGGCCGCCGTGTTGCCCGTGGTCGAATATGCCCAGGAGTCGGCCCAGGCCCACGGCGTGGCCGGGGAATTCGCACTGCTGCCCTGGATCGAAAGCTCATTCAAGCCGGTCAAGGGCAAGAAGGGCCGTCCGGCCGGCATGTGGCAGATCGTGCCCTCCACCGCGCGCACCCTGGGCCTGCCTTCGCGCAAAGGCTACGACGCGCGGCTGGACACCGCCGCATCCACTGCCGCGGTGATGAAGATGCTGGCCGGCTATCACGATGAATTGCACGACTGGCGCCTGGTAGCGATGGCATTCAATGCCGGTGAGTTCAGCGTGCGCAAGGCCGTGGACAAATACGGCGTGCCGCCCGCGCAGCCGGCGGTGCCGAAGATGCCGATGAAGGCGGTGACCCGGGAGCATCTGACCAAACTGCTGGCGATTGCCTGCGTGGTGCGCCAGCCGGAGCGCTTCCACGTGCGGCTGCCGCCGGTGGACGCAAAGCGATCGCTGGAGAAGGTCACTGTGTCCGGTGCAAAGACCGTGGGCCAGGTGGCCGAACTATCCTCGATGCCGGTGGAACGCATGCTTGCGTTGAACCCGGCGCATACGTCGGCCAATGCCCAGGCCAACACCACGCTGCTGATGCCCTCGGCGGCGGCCGAGGCCTACCGCGAGGCGGCCGCCAGCGGACGCCAGCCCAGCCCTGCCACCATCGCGCCACCGGTGGACGATGCCGAGGCACAGGGCAAAGGCAACGCGAAGCCGCGTTCGGTAAAGGTGGCCAATGGCCAGTCGCTATGGACGGTTGCCCGCGCCAACAAGGTGACGGTAAAGCAACTGATGAGCTGGAACCGGCTCAAGAGCGACAAGGTGAAACCGGGACAGCTGTTGAGGCTGTCCCCGTGATGCCGCCCCGCTAGAGATTGTCTTTGGAAATCTTGATTTCGGTCTTGGCTTTCATCGCGTCGATGAAGCCCAGCGTCTGCGCGGCGGATACCGCCTGCCCCATCTGCTGACGGAAACCCGTGCGCTCTTCGGCGGTGATCTTCGACGTATCGCCATCGATGACCTTGTCGACCGCCACGAGCGCATAGGCGCCCTTGTCCATTGGCACCGCGACCACCGCCGGCTTGCCGTCGGCGGGACGCGGCAGGGCAAAGATCGCCTGCACCACGGCGGGCGGTTGATCCTGCGCGCCACGGGCGACGCCAGCGACCGTCTTGACCTGCCCGTGCGCGGCATTGGCGATGGCAGCGAGGTCTTCGCCCTTCTGCGCGCGTGCGACCAGTTCGTCGGCCTGCTTCTTCGCCTGCGCCGCAATGCGGTCGTCGATCACGCCCTGGCGTACGGCGGCCTGTACTTCGGTGAGCGGCTTGGCCACCGAAGGAGTGTGCTTGTCGACGTGGATCACCACACCGTGGTTGCCGCCAAGGTCGATGAGGCCGGAACTATTACCCTGTGCCAGGACATCGTCGGAGAACGCAGCGGCGATGACCTTGGGGTTGGCGGCGATGCCCTTGCCACCATCACGGCCGAACGGTTCGGTGGTCTGCAGCGGCAGCGAGCTTGCCTTGGCGGCGGGCTCGAGCGACGAGGGATTCTGGTAGGCCTCGTCGGCAAGATGGCCGGCGACTTCGTTGTATTTGCGGTCGTGAGCCTCTGAGGTGGCCTTGGCCAGGATGTCCCCGCGTACTTCCTCGAACGGTTTGGCGGCGCCACTGCGAACGTCGCGCAGGTAAATGATGTGGTAACCCTCGTCCGGCGAAAGCACCGGCTGTGAAATCTCGCCTTTCTTCATGGCGAACAGCGCAGCGTCGAACGAGGCATTGGCCACGCCCTTCTCGATGAAGCCGAGGTCGCCGCCCTGGCGCTTGGAGCCAAGGTCGTCTGAGTTCTGCGCGGCCAACGTGGCGAAGTTCGCCGGCGTGGCTTCCGAGGCGATCTTGCGTGCCTTCTCCAGCGCCGCCTTCTGCTGCTCCGGCGTGGCGTTCTTGGGCACGTTTACCAGGATGTGCGACACCTCGCGCTGCTCCGGCTGCACGTAGCGCGACTTCTGCTGCTCGTACAGGCCACGAAGATCTGCATCGCTCGGCGGTGCGTCGTCTTTCAGATCCTTGGCGTTGACTTCGATGTACTGCAGGGTGACCTGCTCGGGCGTCATGTACTGCGCACGATGCGCGTCGTAGTAGGCCTTGAGCTCCGCGTCGGAGACATCGGTGCTGGACGCCGCCGGTGCTGGAATTTCCACCAGGCGCACATCGCGCTTCTGCTCGGTCAGGCGTAACACACGGTCGATGTCGGCATCGGTGACCAGTACGCTCTGGCCGATGGCATTGGGAATGAGCTGGGTTGCCATTTCCTGGCGACGCTGCGCCTCGAAGGTGGCCGCCGAGGTACGCGTGCCAGCCAGGTAGGCGCTATAGGCTTTAGGGTCGAACTTGCCTTCGCTCTGGAAGGCCGGTTCAGCTGCAATGGCGCCGACCACCTGCGCGTCGGTCACGGTCAGCCCGAGCTTGCCGTTGGCCTGGCGAAGCACCGCCTGGCTCACCATTGCATCAAGGATCTTCTGCTTGGTGGCAGGCAGCTCAAGATACGCAGGATCGTAGTGATCGCCCTGCTGGGCCATCATCTGCTCGCGGATGTTGTTCACGCGCTCCTGGTAATCCTGCTGCTGGATTTTGGTGTCACCCACCTTGGCAAGGTAAGTGGCGCTATCGCCTTGCAGGTAGTTCTCGATGCCGAAGAAAGCGACGGCGAAGACGCTCACCCCCAGCACGATCATCGTCGGCCAGCCTTCCATCTTCGTACGCAATGAATGAAGCATCGGTTTCGCTCGCTGCAGGACATAAAACAAGGGCGCCACGCGGGCGCCCTTGAAGGGTATGGCGGAGTGGACGGGACTCGAACCCGCGACCTCCGGCGTGACAGGCCAGCATTCTAACCGACTGAACTACCACTCCGCGACTTTTTGGTGGGTGCTGAGGGGATCGAACCCCCGACCAGCGCCGTGTAAAGGCGACGCTCTACCGCTGAGCTAAGCACCCAGGTCAAAGGCAGACCTGACCTATTAGTTTAGGTGATCCTTAAGCGCCTTGCCAGCCTTGAATGCCGGCACCTTGGAGGCAGGGATCTTGATCTCTTCGTTGGTGCGCGGGTTGCGGCCGGTGCGCTCGGCACGGTTGCGGACGGTGAAGGTGCCAAAACCCACCAGGGAGACATCCTCGCCCTTGTGCAGGCTGGCCTTGACGGCTTCGATCAGCGCTTCGAGGGCGCGGCCGGCGTCGGCCTTGGACAGCTCGGCGCGCTCGGCGAGATCGGCGATCAATTCGGATTTATTCATTGGTTATTCCTTATCA
Organism: Pinirhizobacter sp.; assembly: GCF_036499745.1. Taxonomy (NCBI): domain Bacteria; kingdom Pseudomonadati; phylum Pseudomonadota; class Gammaproteobacteria; order Lysobacterales; family Rhodanobacteraceae; genus Pinirhizobacter; species Pinirhizobacter sp. The sequence continues at coordinate 54,445 of NZ_DASYDG010000038.1, read as the reverse complement.
CGTGAAAGAGTCCGCGGTGTATTCGGGACGAGAACCATACCAGGGCTACCAGGACGGCCAGCAGTTCGCGCAGGGAACTTCGCGGGCCGCCGTTGCGCTTGCTGCGCGGGCGCTGGGTGCTAGCGGTCGGACCTTTATACCAGCGCCCCCCGGCACCCGCAATACGAGATGTACCAACGCTTTCAGCCCGCGTGCACGTTCGGCGCGGACGTTAACGTAACAAAAAAGGGAAGCATGCCGTTGGCATGCCTCCCTTTTTTCCCGGGTTTGGGAACGTAAATGAAGGTAAGGATCAGTGCGTAAGCGAAGGCGCCGCCTTGCCATCGTCCTTCTTGTTTTCCACCGTCGCGCCATCGCCGGTCTTCGCTTCCAGCGGACGCGGCGGACGCTCCAGCGCGATGTTCAGCACCTCGTCGATCCATTTCACCGGGAAGATCTCAAGCGATCCGGTGATGTTGTCCGGGATGTCGGCCAGGTCTTTCTTGTTCTCTTCCGGGATGATCACCGTGGTGATACCGCCGCGATGGGCCGCCAGCAATTTTTCCTTCAGGCCACCGATCGGCAGCACGCGGCCACGCAAGGTGATTTCACCGGTCATGGCTACTTCAGAGCGCACCGGGATACCGGTGAGCGTGGACACAAGCGCCGTACACATGGCGATGCCGGCACTGGGCCCGTCCTTGGGCGTGGCGCCCTCAGGCACGTGGATGTGGATGTCCAGCGACTGATGGAAGTCCGGATCGATGCCCAGTGATGACGCGCGGGCGCGCACCACCGACAGCGCCGCCTGGATGGACTCCTTCATGACATCGCCCAGCTGGCCGGTATGCACCAGCCTGCCCTTGCCCGGCAGCACCGAGCTTTCGATGCTGAGGAGGTCGCCACCAACGGATGTCCAGGCCAGCCCGGTGACCAGGCCCACTTCGTTCTGCAGTTCCGCCCGACCGAAGTCGAACCGGCGCACGCCGAGGTAATGGTCGAGGTTGGCGGACTCCACCTTGGCTTTGCCCGAAGCCGACACCACGACCGACTTCACGGCGACGGCCTTCGAAACCACCTTGCCCTTGACCGGCTTCTTCGCCTTGGCCGACGCGCGCAGGGTGATTTCCTTGACCACCTTGCGGCAGATCTTGGAAATCTCGCGCTCGAGATTACGCACGCCCGATTCGCGCGTGTAGTAACGCACGATGTCGCGCAGCGCGTCTTCCTTCACGCTGAGTTCTTCGGGCTTCAGGCCATTGGCCTTGAGCTGCTTGGGCAACAGGTATTTCTGCGCGATGGCGAGTTTTTCATCCTCGGTGTAACCGGGGATGCGGATCACTTCCATACGGTCGAGCAGCGGGCCGGGAATATTGAGCGAATTGGCCGTGGCGATCCACATCACCTCGGAGAGGTCGAGATCGACTTCCAGGTAATGGTCGTTGAAGGCATGGTTCTGTTCCGGATCGAGCACTTCGAGCAGGGCTGACGACGGATCGCCGCGGAAGTCCATCGACATCTTGTCGATTTCGTCCAGCACGAACAGCGGGTTCTTGGTACCGGTCTTGTTGAGGTTCTGCACGATGCGACCGGGCATGGAACCGATGTAGGTGCGGCGGTGGCCACGAATCTCGGCCTCGTCGCGCACGCCGCCCAGCGACATGCGGACGAACTTACGGTTGGTGGCCTTGGCAATGGACTGGCCGAGCGAGGTTTTGCCCACGCCGGGCGGGCCGACCAGGCACAGGATCGGGCCCTTCATGGCGTTCACGCGCTGCTGCACGGCCAGGTATTCCAGGATGCGCTCCTTGACCTTTTCCAGGCCAAAGTGATCGGCATCGAGTACTTCCTGGGCGAGCGCGAGATCCTTGCGGACCTTGCTGCGCTTCTTCCACGGCACGCCGACCAGCCAGTCAAGGTAATTCCTGACCACGGTGGCCTCGGCAGACATCGGCGACATCTGCTTGAGCTTGTTGAATTCGTTCTTGGCCTTGGCAAGCACAGCCTTGGGCATGCCGGCGGCTTCGATCTTCTTTTGCAGTTCCTCGATCTCGTTGCCGCCTTCCTCGCCTTCACCCAGTTCCTTCTGGATGGCCTTCATCTGCTCGTTGAGGTAGTACTCGCGCTGGCTCTTCTCCATCTGCGACTTCACGCGGCCACGGATGCGCTTTTCGACCTGCTGCAGGTCCATCTCGCCATCGACCAGGCCGATCAGCAGTTCCAGCCGCTGGCCGACGTCGGCGGTTTCCAGCACGCGCTGCTTGTCCGCCATGCGCACGGAAAGATGGGCTGCAATGGAATCGGCCAGGCGGGACGGATCGTCGATGCCCGAAAGGGTGGCCAGGATTTCCGGCGGAAGCTTGCGGCTTTGCTTCACCAGTTGCTCGAAGAGCGATACCAGCGAACGGGAGACCACATCGAGCTCGCGCTCATTGGTGCTGTAGATAGGCTCGATCACGCGCGCCTGCGCACTGAGCATGCCCGATTCATCGACATAATCGTGCACATCCACGCGCGACTGCCCCTCCACCAGCACTTTCACCGTGCCGTCGGGAAGCTTGAGCAGCTGCAGGACACCAGCCAGGGTACCGGTGGTGTGCAGGTCGGCGATTTCCGGATCGTCGATGTCCGGGCTCTTCTGCGCCACCAGCAGGATCTGTCGCTCGCCTTCCATCGCGCGCTCAAGTGCGCGCATGGACTTGTCGCGGCCGACGAACAGCGGGATGACCATGTGCGGATAAACCACCACATCGCGCAGCGGCAATACCGGCAGGACATCCAGGGCGGCACCGCTGGTGGGAACGGGTTGGTTCTTTGCCATCTAGGGCTCCATGGAAGAAAGGCCGGGGGCTCTCGGTTCCGACACTGAACCGGCCGCCCCATCAGCGTCAAGTGGTGGTGATACGCATGCGACTCAAGGCCGCGGCACCCAAGAAAAAGGCCCCGGCGAAACACCGGGGCCTTCAAGGAGTTGCCGATGCAAGCTGATGTTACGCTGCGTCGCCGCCGCCTTCCGCACCGCCGATCGCCCGCTGCTGTTGCAGGTTTCCGCGGTAGATCAGGTAAGGCTCGGCCTGGCCATCGATGACTGCGTCGTCGACCACCACCTTGCTTACGTGCTCGAGCGAGGGCAGCTCGTACATGGTGTCGAGTAATACCTGCTCAAGAATGGTGCGCAGTCCGCGGGCGCCCGTCTTGCGCTTCAGGGCGCGACGGGCAATGGCGGCCAGTGCCTCGGGACGGAATTCCAGCTCCGCGCCTTCCATGTCGAACAGACGCTTGAACTGCTTGGTGACGGCATTCTTGGGCTCGGTGAGGATCTTCACCAGGGCCGGTTCGTCCAGTTCATCAAGCGTGGCGACCACTGGCAAGCGGCCGACGAACTCCGGAATCAGGCCGAAACGCACCAGATCGGCAGGTTCCACTTCCGACAGCAGCTTGCCGACGTTCTCGGTGCGCTCCTTGCTGCGCACCTCGGCGCCGAAGCCGATGCCCGTGGTGTCCGAACGCTGCTGGATCACGCGCTCCAGGCCTGCAAAGGCACCACCGCAGATGAACAGGATATTGCGGGTATCGACCTGCAGGAATTCCTGCTGCGGGTGCTTGCGGCCACCCTGCGGCGGCACCGAGGCCAAGGTGCCCTCGATGAGCTTGAGCAATGCCTGCTGCACGCCCTCACCCGATACGTCACGGGTGATCGACGGGTTTTCGCTCTTGCGGGAGATCTTGTCGATTTCGTCGATGTAGACGATGCCCGACTGAGCCTTCTCGACGTCGTAATCGCACTTCTGCAGGAGCTTCTGGATGATGTTTTCGACATCTTCGCCCACGTAGCCAGCTTCGGTGAGCGTGGTGGCATCGGCGATGGTGAACGGCACGTTGAGCAGGCGCGCCAGCGTTTCGGCAAGCAGTGTCTTGCCCGAACCGGTGGGCCCGATCAGCAGGATGTTGGACTTGCCAAGCTCCACCTCATCAGCCTTCTGGCGTGACTCGATGCGCTTGTAGTGGTTGTAGACCGCCACCGACAGGGCTTTCTTCGCGCGCGTCTGGCCGACCACGTACTGGTCGAGCGTTTCCATGATCTCACGCGGCTTGGGCAGCTGCGTACGACCGGAGGCGGCTTTCTCCTCGAGTTCTTCACGGATGATGTCGTTGCAGAGTTCAACGCATTCATCGCAGATGAATACGCTGGGACCGGCAATCAACTTGCGCACTTCATGCTGGCTTTTGCCACAGAAGGAGCAGTAGAGAATCTTGCCGCTGTCGTTGGAACGGCTCTGCCGCTCGTCGCTCATGCTGTTGGTCCTGCGTCGGATCGAGGTACGTATTGAGAATAGCACAGCGTCCCAACCCTGGGACCAGGGTCGGGGTGCCGCCTTAAATTACTGAAAATCAGGCAGATTTAATGGTTTCAACAGTCCGCTTTTCAAGCACGGAGTCGATCAGCCCGTAGGTCTGGGCGTCGGCCGCGCTCATGAAACGGTCGCGCTCGGTGTCGTTGGCGATCTGCTCGACCGGCTTGCCGGTGTGCTGCGCCAGGATGGCATTGAGGCGCTCGCGCATGGTGAGGATCTCGCGGGCGTGGATCTCGATGTCGGTGGCCTGGCCGGAAATGCCGCCAGCCCAGGGCTGGTGGATCATGATCCGGGAATGCGGCAGGGAGTAGCGCTTGCCCGCCGCACCGGCCGACAGCAGCAGGGCGCCCATGGACGCTGCCTGGCCGATGCACATGGTGCTGACATCGGGCTTCAGGAACTGCATGGTGTCGTAGATCGCCAGGCCCGCCGTGACCGAACCGCCGGGGCTGTTGATGTAAAGGTTGATGTCCTTGTCGGGATTTTCCGATTCAAGGAACAGAAGCTGGGCCACCACGACGTTCGCCATGTAGTCGTCGACCGGACCGACCATGAAGATCACCCGCTCCTTCAGCAGGCGCGAGTAGATGTCGTAGGAGCGCTCGCCGCGGGCGGTCTGCTCGACGACGATGGGCACCAGGTTGAGGCTCTGGATGGGGTCCATGGACATGTAAGTGCGCTCCGGTGAGGTTAGTGCCCGAACCCAGCTCGACGGTTTAGCCGCCGACCGGGCGCATGACCTCGTCGAAGCTCAGGGGTTGCTCCGTGGTCTTGGCGTGTTCGGCCACCCACTCGGCTACCTGGTCTTCCATCACGCGGTTCTGCAGGCCCGACATAAGCTGGGGATCACCGTTATACAACTCAATGACCTTCTCGGGTTCTTCGTAGGTCGAGGCGATGGTGGTGAGCATCTCGGCCATCCGGTTGCGGTCGACCCGGATCTCGTTCTTGCGGGCAATTTCACCCATGAGCAATGCGGCGGCCACGCGTTTGCGGGCGACCGGCTCGGCGGCGGCGACCAGCTCCGCCGGCGGCTCCTGGCCACGCGGCACGCTGCCCGCGGCCATCGAACGGGCCTCGCCCTGGGCCATCAGGTTGGGCACGTCCAGATCCGGATAGGCGTTGGCGAGCTTCTCGGCCACTTCGGCCTTGAGGCGGCCCATCAGGGTGCCCTTGAGCTCGCGCTCAAGGTTGGCGCGCACTTCCTTGCGGAAGGTTTCGATGTCGCCATCGACCACACCGAAGGCCTTGACGAAATCGGCGTCCACGGCGGGCAGGTTCGGTGCCTGCACCTTGATGATCTTCAGGCTGACCTGGGCCTTCTTGCCGGCCAGGTCCGTATTGCGGAAATCGGCCGGGAATTCGATCTCGGTTTCGGCCTCGTCGCCGGCGCTACGGCCAGTGAGGGCATCGTCGAGCGCCTTGAACAGGTTACCCGAGCCCAGCACGCTGCCCGCACGCTCCAGGCCTTCGGCCGGGAAGCGGTAGTCACCCGCCTGGGCGGAGTATTCGAACATCACGAAGTCGCCCTCGGCCGAGGCGCGGGACACTTCGTCGAAGCTGCGGCGCTGCAGGCGCAGGGTTTCGATCATCTTGTCGATGTCGGCATCGGACACCGTGGCCACCGGACGGCTGATTTCCAGCGCGGCGACGTCGATTTCCGGGAATTCCGGCATGATTTCGAAGGTGGCGGTGTAGGCGATCTCGCCATTTTCGGCATTGCCGGTGGTCTCGACCGACGGATTCGCGATCGGACGGAGGTTTTCCTTCTCCACCGCTTCGCGCAGCGTGCTGCCGATCAGTTCGGAAAGCGCCTCGCCGTGGACCTGCGCGCCGAAACGCTGCTTGATCACGTTCAGCGGTACCTTGCCCGGGCGGAAGCCCTTCAGGCGGACCGTCCGGCCCATTTCCGCGATGCGCGCACTGACCTGGGACTCAAGGCGATCGGCCGGAAAGGTGACCGTGATCTTGCGCTCGAGCTTGCTGACGTTCTCAACCGAAACCTGCATGACGACTCCTGCAAACCACCTGCTTGCGCAGGCGCTAAAGCGGCCCAGGGCCGCCGTATGTGTATATGAATAAATTCAATCGCTTACGTTAAAGCGATCGTTAGATCGCCACGAAGTGACCTCCACCCCAGCCGCTTAGGATATCAAATCCCGTATTTGACGGGGTGTGGGCGGCCGGGTCGAACAAAAACCCTTCGCCGACGATGCGGGGAAATCCGCCAAGGAAACATCTGGTGCGAAAGGGGGGACTCGAACCCCCACGGGTTACCCCGTCAGAACCTAAATCTGGTGCGTCTACCAATTCCGCCACTTTCGCATGGGGTTTGAAACGACTGGCCACCCTGCCCCTTTGAGGCCGCGGATGGTTTCGCTGTTTCAGCGCCGCGATTCTAGGGGTGGGGCCGGACGGGCACAAGACGGAATGCTTGTACTACGCCGCGCTTTACAGCGGACGACAAACAGCGCGGCGAGCACTGATACCGCTTCTAAGACGTACTTGCCTACATTGGAAGAACGCAAATGCCGACACGGCGATCATGGACGGCTGTAGCATTGATGTGTAAGATACACACTATAAGTAGCGCAGACTTGATACGCCTACTCAGATCGCACGGATTCATCGTGATCTCTACGAAGGGCAGTCACCACAAACTGCGTCATGCGGACGGACGGTGGACGGTTGTCCCTCACCCTCGCCGCGACTTGGGAAAGGGCCTCATTCGGGCCATTTTCAAACAAGCCCGCCTTTAGTAACTGTGGTTTGGAGCAAGAGCATGCGATATCCCATTGCCATCGAGCCCGGCGACAGCACAACGGCGTTCGGCGTCGTGGTACCTGATGTACCAGGCGCTTTTAGCGCAGGCGACACGCTCGAAGAAGCGATTGCCAACGCGGAGGACGGAATCCTCCTCGCACTCGAGGAATACCTGGAGCGAGGCGAAGCAATCCCGCAACCATCACAGCTCGCGGCGTTGATAAAGCGTCGGGACTTCAAGGGATGGACATGGGCACTCGCCGATGTCGACCTGGCCAAACTCAACGGCAAAGCCGTGCGACTGAACATCACGCTTCCCGAACGCCTTCTCGGAACGATCGATGCCTTCGCCAAGGCACACGGAGAGACGCGAAGCGGGTTCCTTGCGCGCGCCGCAATGCAGGCCATGATCCTCTGATCGAATGGCCGGCGCGCAGGTCTTGGCAGGTATCGTCGATCGCCGATGCAGCGTTCCCATCGCCACCGCGCCACAACTGTGTTCAATTGCCCGGCCATCTCATCCAGTGACGGCGCGGCATCCGGCCAGCAGGTCGAGTTCCGGCCGGTACACGGTCGTGCGGGTGCCGAAAAAGCCCAGCAAGGTGTGGAAAAGATTGTCCTGGCTCGCCGGCAGTGTGCGACGCTGCGCCATGCAGTCCATGCGCACCCCTGCGTCGCGCACCCAGGCCGGCGACAGCCACAGAAGCATCGGGATGTGCTTCTGCTGGGTGGGCGCGGTGTCCCAGTCGGCGCCATGGAGGTAGATGTCGTTCTCGCCCAGCGATTCGCCGTGGTCGGAGAGGTACATCATCGCGCTGTCGACTTCGGGAACCGCCTTCAATGCATCCACCACCCGGCCCAGGATGTGGTCGGTATACAGGATGGTGTTGTCGTAACTCGCCACCGCTTGCATATAGGTGCAAGTCTGCACCTCGGCCGTATCGCAGCCCGGCTTGAAGAGATTGAAGGCCGCGGGGTAGCGCTGGAAATACGCTGGGCCATGGCTGCCCTTGATGTGCAGTACCAACAGCGCCGGCGAGCGCATGCGGGCCAGGCGTTCGGGCAGGTCGGCCACCAGCACCTCATCCAGGCAACCGTCTGCGTCGCACAAGCCGGCGACCTTGCCGTTGGTGAGGTCGTCGTTGGGCAATCGCGCGCAGACATCCTTGCAGCCTTCATCGTTGTCGCGCCAGAACACGTCAACGCCGGCGTGCTGCAGTATGTCCAGGGCGTTCCAGTGGGCCTTGGCCACGGGCTTGACGAACTTCTCGCGCGTCATGTTCGAGAACATGCACGGCACCGATACCGTGGTGGCCGTGCCGCACGACCATGCATCGCTGAAATAGATGGCACCGGCGCGCTTCATCTCGGGGTTCGTTTCACGCGCGTAACCCTGCAATGACTGGTTCTCCGCCCGCGCCGTCTCACCCACCACCAGCACGACCACCCGCTTGCGGGGCGCCATAGTTGCAGCGGGAGCCAACGTGGCATCGGTACCGATCGGCGTGATCGTCTTTTTTGGCTGGAAGACGTCGTGCTGCAGGTGATGGAACGTGCCGCTAAGCGCCGCGTAGGGATTGAACACCTCGTACATCACGCGGTGATTGCGCTCAAAGTAAATGTAGTTGCGGCCGGCAAGCATGGGCGGCACCAGCATCAGCACGGCGGCCCCCACCACGATGGCGGTACGCCAGCCAAGGCTTCGCCAACGTGACATGAAGCGAATCGGTACAACCAGCACGAGCACGGCCGGCAACACCCCAAACAGGGCGATCCAGCCCACTGAGGCCGGGGTGATCATGGCCATCGCCTCGGCGCGCTGCGTCTCGAAGATGCTCTGGATGATGTCTTCGTTCAGACGCACGCCGAAGGTGTCGGCGTAGTAAGCGCTCGCTGCCGACAAAAGGATCAGTATGGCCAGCAAGGGTTTGCCGATGCGCGGCCAGGTGACCAGGGCGAGGGTCAGCATCAGGTTGCCGACAAGCCGACAACAAACCGTCACACTCAAGGCATAAAATCCCGCCGTGCCTCGCGATGCTGACAGCGCTTCGCGCACTTCCGACCATAGGCTCACATTGAGCGCGGCCAGAATATAGATCGCCACCATCGACCCCAGCACCCAGGCCGGCAGTACTCGCTCCCCGCGTATAGCCACGGGGTCTTGAATGATCATCGGGCGTCCCTCTGGCCCGGCACATTCGCGAGCGTGTCAAACCGTGAAATCTACAGCAGTGCCATCGTTGGCTCAAACGATGCGGCATGGCCGATAGCCATTCAAAGAAAAAGGCACCTGGATTTCTCCAGGTGCCTTTTCAAGTTGGTGGGCCGTCAAGGATTCGAACCTTGGACCAATTGATTAAGAGTCAACTGCTCTACCAACTGAGCTAACGGCCCTTTGAAACATTTTACCAAAATGGGGTGGACGATGGGACTCGAACCCACGACATCCGGAATCACAATCCGGTGCTCTAACCAGCTGAACTACGTCCACCGTAAAACTTCGTGTGGCGCGCCCGACAGGAATCGAACCTGCAACCGTCGGCTTAGAAGGCCGATGCTCTATCCGGTTGAGCTACAGGCGCAGACTCTTACCACGGAGCGAACGCTTGGTCGGGGCAGAGGGATTCGAACTCTCGACATCCAGCTCCCAAAGCTGGCGCTCTACCAGGCTGAGCTATACCCCGACATTCGAAACCATCGTTCGCGACCGCGAAACAAGCCTTCAAATGTTAAGGGTAGTAACACACCCCGTCAATCCAATCTGCCTGAAACTCGGACACCACATCGAACAACTTTTACCGATGGCCTGCTTAGAAGCCACCAACGAGACAAAAAACAGCCGCCTCGCCTGTCTCTTAAAAATGGTGCGCCCGGAGAGATTCGAACTCCCGACCACCAAGTTCGTAGCCTGGTACTCTATCCAACTGAGCTACGGGCGCACTAAAACGATTTGGTTGGCCTGCGCCGTGAGGTGCCGGTCAACCAAGAAGCGGAATTATTCAGGGTTCGGCCCGATGCGTCAACACTTTTATGTGAACTTTTTTGCATCGGTTTAGAAAAGAAACGGCGACCCGAGGGTCGCCGTTTGTCTTTATCAGCTTTGCGTGGCGGGCTTGCCAAGGGTGGACCCCGCGTCGCCCTTGGGCGGCGGCGGAGGCGTCGGGCTGGGCTTGTCCTTGCTCTCCCAGTCGGCCGGCGGGCCAGGCTCGCGGCCGTTCATGATGTCGTCGATCTGGCGCGCGTCGATGGTCTCGTACTGCAACAGGGCATCGGCCATCTTGTGCAGCTTGTCGATGTTGGTGGTGAGTAGTTCCTTGCTTTTCGCGTAGGCGCGGTCAAGGATGTGACGCACCACTTCGTCGATCTTCCGTGCGGTTTCGTTGGACACATTCTTGTGCTGGGTAACCGAACGGCCCAGGAACACTTCGTCCTCGTCCTCGCCGTAGGACATGGGCCCGAGTTCATCGGACAGGCCCCACTTGGTGGCCATGTTGCGCGCCATCTTGGTGGCACGCTCGATATCGTTGGAGGCACCCGTGGTGACCTTGTCGGCGCCGAAGATGATTTCCTCGGCCACGCGGCCGCCGTATAGCGAGCACAGCTGCGATTCGATCGCCACGCGGTTCATGCTGTAGCGGTCGCCCTCGGGCAGGTACATGGTGACACCCAGCGCGCGACCGCGCGGGATGATCGTGACCTTGTAGACCGGATCGTGCTCGGGCACCAGGCGGCCGATGATGGCGTGGCCGGCCTCGTGGTAGGCGGTAAGCTTTTTCTCATCGTCGCTCATGGCCAGCGAGCGGCGCTCGGTGCCCATCAGGATCTTGTCGCGGGCACGGTCCAAGTGGGCCATGCGTACGTCACGGCTACCCTCGCGGGCGGCAAAAAGCGCTGCCTCGTTGACCAGGTTGGCAAGGTCCGCACCCGAGAATCCGGGCGTGCCGCGGGCGATGGTCATGGCATCGACGTCGGTCGCCGTAGGCACCTTGCGCATGTGCACCTTCAGGATCTGCTCGCGGCCCCTCACGTCCGGCAAGCCCACCACGACCTGACGATCGAAACGGCCCGGACGCAGCAGGGCCGGATCGAGCACGTCCGGACGGTTGGTGGCGGCGATCACGATGACACCCTCGGTGCCTTCGAAACCATCCATTTCCACCAGCAGCTGGTTGAGCGTTTGCTCGCGCTCGTCGTGGCCGCCGCCCAGGCCCGCGCCACGATGGCGGCCCACGGCGTCGATCTCGTCGATGAAGATGATGCACGGCGCGTGCTTTTTGGCCTGCTCGAACATGTCGCGCACGCGGCTGGCGCCGACGCCGACGAACATCTCGACGAAGTCGGAACCGGAGATGGAGAAGAACGGCACCTTGGCCTCGCCGGCGATCGCCTTGGCAAGGAGGGTTTTACCGGTACCGGGCGGGCCGACCATCAGCACGCCGCGGGGAATCTTGCCGCCGAGCTTCTGGAACTTGCCCGGGTCGCGCAGGAATTCGACCAGCTCGCCCACTTCTTCCTTGGCCTCGTCGCAGCCGGCGACATCGGCGAAGTTGACCTTGACCTGGTCCTCGCCCTGCAGCTTGGCGCGGGAGCGGCCGAAGCTCATGGCGCCGCGTCCGCCGCCACCCTGCTGCATCTGGCGCATGAACCAGATCAGGACGGCAACGAAGATGATGATCGGCAGCCAGTTGATCAGCAGCCCCAGCAAGCTGAAGCCGCTGTCAGCCGGATCCTGGCGGATATCGGCGCCCTTGGCGTTCAACTGCTTGACGATGTCGTTGGTGCTGGTGCCCACGGCCGGGATCACGGTGCGGTACGAGGCGCCGTCCTTGAGCTTGCCGGTGATGGTGGCAGGCACGGTGGCCGTGATCGTGCCATTGGCCACGTTGCCGTTGTCTACGGCCTGGGCGAAGGTGGAGTACGACATGTCCTGCGACGAGCCGCTATGCGGGCTGAAGCTCTGGAACACGGTGAGCAACACCACCGCGATGATCAGCCAGAGCAACAGGTTTTTTGCCATTTCATTCATGCGCGGTTCTCGCTCGGTTGCCGGCCGGGGGTCTTCAACCCCACGGCAAGCGCATAGACCTCACGAGAACGGGCTCGGGAGGCCTTCGGTTTACGCATCGTCACGCGACTGAAGTCGGCGCGCAAGCTGCGCAGGTACTCATCGAACCCTGCCCCCTGGAACAACTTGACCAGGAAGGCTCCCCCGGGCTTAAGCCAGTCGAGGGCGAAATCCCGGGCCATGTCGGCCAGGTCCATGGCGCGGATCTGATCAGCCAGGGCTACACCGGACATATTGGGGGCCATGTCCGACAGCACAAGATCGACTTTCTGCCCTTCGAGCATGGTTTCAAGCGTACGCACCACGCTTTCTTCCCGGAAATCGCCCTGGAGGAAATCCACCCCGCCCAGGCCCTGCATCGGCAGGATGTCCATGGCAAGTACGGTTCCGGTCTCACCCATGCGGCGACGCACCAGTTGCGACCAGCCCCCGGGGGCGGCGCCAAGATCGACCACACGCATGTTGGGCTTGAGGAGTTTGTCCTTGTCGATCAGTTCCTCGAGCTTATATACGGCGCGCGAACGCACCCCCTCGGCCTGGGCGCGTTTGACGTAAGGGTCGTCGAAGTGTTCCTTCAGCCATGAGGAACTGCTTTTACTGCGGGCCATGAGGCGGGACTTGGAGGAGCGGCGTGGAGGCCATGATACCCTTAGCGGTCACGCCCCCGCACTTCGAACCTGAACACATGCCCCTTTCGTCAAGTCAGCGCCGTTACCTGAAGTCCCTCGCGCACGATCTGCCGGCGGTAATCCTGCTCGGCAACAAGGGTGCCACCGAGGCCGTGTCCAAGGAATTGGGCCTGGCCCTGGCCCATCACGAGCTGGTGAAGATCAAGCTTTCCGGGGGGGACAAAGACGAACGCCAGGAGCAGCTCGATACCCTGCTTGGCGCCACCGGCGCCGAAGCTGTACAGCAGATCGGCTCGGTTGCGGTGGTTTTCCTGCGCAATAACGACGATCCGAAGATCGCCCTGCCCCGCTAGGCGCCCCGCTGCGATGGAACTGTCGTTCGATCATCCCGGTAGCTATTTGTTCGTCCGTCGTGTCGGGCCGGGCCTGGTCACCATCGTCGACCGTGACTTCCACAGCAGCCTGCTGCTGGCCCCGGACCAGGTCATGGAGGACTGGCCGGTGACCGACGTGAAGGCGGCCACCGTGGCGGACATGCAGGCGGTACTGGCCCTGAAGCCGGAAATCTTCCTGCTGGGCACCGGTGAAACCCAGGCATTCCCCTCCGGTGAAATCATGGCGACATTCCTGAAGCTCGGGATCGGCATCGAGGCCATGACCAATGCCGCCGCGGCGCGCACGTACAGCTTGCTCGCCGGTGAAGGCCGGCGTGTGGTGGCCGCGTTCGTGCTTGCAGGAACTTAAAGCCCTACTTCGACGGCGGCAGGTAACTCAGCGGATCCACCGGATTGCCATCCTTGCGGATCTGGAACTGAAGTTCGTCGCGCGAGGCACCGCTGTTGCCCATCTCGGCCACTTGCTGGCCCGACTTCACGTGTTCGCCTTCCTTTACCAGACGCTTGCGGTTGTGACCGTAGGCGGACAGGAAGGAATCGTTGTGCTTGATGATCACCAGCTCGCCATAGCCAACCAGGCCATTGCCGCTGTACACCACCACGCCATCGGCCGCAGCGCGGACAGGATCGCCGCCCTTGCCGGCGATCTCGACACCAGGAATGGCATCGCCTGAACTGAATTTCTTTATCAGCGAACCATCCGCCGGCCAGCGCCAGGTGATGCCACTGGCCGTGCGCGTGGCGCCGGAGGCAATGGTGGGCGTTGAAGCATCCACGCTTGGTGCCGGGGCGGCCACGCCTGGCGGCGCGCCCTTGGCCGCCTGGGTCGGCGTGGCCGGCAGCGTGCCGACGCCGGCAACCACGACGGTGCTGGCCGCCGACACTGGCGCATCGGGCGGCAGCGGGGGCGGGGGAGCGGGTTCGTCGGTGGCAGGCTCGAACACCGGCGCGGATGCCTTGCCCGCGGACGATGCGGCCGGCGGCGCCGCAGCGACCACGGGCGCCGCGCCCTGCGCCGATGGATTTCCATGGGAGGATGGCGGCGGTGCGGCAACCTGCCCCGGCGCAGGGGCATGCGCGGCTGCCGCGGCCACGGCGCGATGGTCAGCCGGCGCCAGTCGCAAATCCTGGCCGGGCCAGATGGTGTACGGCGCCTCGATATTGTTCCAGCGAGCCAGTTCGCGGAAATCGACCTTGTTGCGGAAGGCGATGCTGTAGAGCGTATCGCCCTTGGTGACGCGGTAGCTGCCGCCCGGCGGCGGCGGTCGCGAAACAGGCGTGATGACCTGGGAGCCTGCCTGGCCGGCGGGCTCGAAGACCACGGAACTACGCTGAATGCCGCAGCCGGCAAGGACGACAAGGGCGGCACAGGGCACGAGGCGAATGGGGTGCATGCTGGCAAGCATACCCATGCAGGGTGTCAATGCGCCACGTACCACCACACACCAAGGCCAATGAGCGCCACGATGGCAAGCCAGCCGATCCATTCGACATGCTTGTGCAACATGCGCTCGGCGCGCTCGCCGAACAGCCGGATCAGGATGGCCAGCAGCCACACGCGCTTGCCACGGCCCACCAGCATGCACACCAGGAACGGGATCACCGGCACACCGACGATGCCCGAGGCCCAGGTGACGAATTTCATCGGTACCACCGGCTGCAACGCGGCCAGGGCCAGCACCACCAGCAGCGCCAGCCAGTGCGCACTCATCTTCTCGCGAAGGTTTTCCACGCCAGCATTGATGGGCGCAAGAAGATGCAGTGAATCGAGCACCGGCCGCAACGCCTCGAAGGCGTAGTGACCCAACGCATAACCCACCAGTGAACCCAAAAGCGAAAACAGCAGGCTGACATTGGCATAGCGGAAAGCGCGTTCGCGGCGCGCCAGCATCATCGGCGCCAGCATGACCTCCGGCATCACCGGGAAGATGAAGGCCTCCACGAAGCTGAGCAATGCCAGGTAGCGCTCCGCATGACGATGTCTCGCCCAGCCCAGGGCACGTTCGTAGAGCTTGCCGAAAAGACGCATGCGATTCCCTAAGCTTTGGAAAGAAAGATCAGCCGATGCCGCCCAGGAGCGGTACGAAGCTTACGGAACCGAGTTCTTCCTGGGTGAAGTCGCCGTCTTCACCCATGCGCAGGCGCAGCAGCATCTGCTGGCTGGGCGAACCCACCGGCGCCACCAGCACGCCTCCGGGGCGCAACTGGTTCAGTAGCTGCAACGGGATGGAATCACCGGCGGCTGTAAGGATGATGGCGTCGAAGGGAGCTTCCTCCGGCCAGCCAAGCTTGCCGTCGTCATGCTTTGAACGGAGATTCGTGATGCCAAGTTGGCGGAAGCGGCGGCGCGCCTGGCGCAGGAGTTCCTCGATGCGCTCGACGGTATATACCTGCGGCACCAATGCCGCCAGCACGGCGGCCTGGTAACCGGAGCCCGTACCCACTTCAAGCACCCGGTCGGGTATGCCATGTTCGATCAGCGCCTGCGACATCCGTGCCACGATGTACGGCTGCGAGATGGTCTGGCCGTGGCCGATCGGCAGCGCGGTGTTTTCGTACGCGCGCGAATGCAGCGCCTGGTCGATGAAATGGTGCCGGGCAAGGTTGCGGATCACCTCGATCACGCGCTTGTCGGTGATGCCTTCTTCCATAAGCTTGGCGGCCAGGCGATCGCGGGCGCGCTGGGAGGT
The DNA here is from genome assembly GCF_036499745.1 of Pinirhizobacter sp. Classification (NCBI taxonomy): domain Bacteria; kingdom Pseudomonadati; phylum Pseudomonadota; class Gammaproteobacteria; order Lysobacterales; family Rhodanobacteraceae; genus Pinirhizobacter; species Pinirhizobacter sp. The sequence goes on along the minus strand of NZ_DASYDG010000038.1, from coordinate 38,569 downwards.
CATGCCTTCACCGCGCAAGGCCGACGGCGGCAGCGAATGCATGTTCATGCCGCTTCGTCCTGGTCTTTCTGGGTGGACAGCGCCTGCATCCAGCTGGCGACTTTCTCCAGCGCCTGGAAGCGGGTGAGGTCAACGTGGATCGGCGTGACGGAAACAAAACCGCGTGCCACGGCATCGAAATCCGTGCCGGGTCCGGCATCGGCCGCGTCACCGGCCGGGCCGATCCACCAGATCGGGCGGCCGCGCGGGTCGGTCTGTTCGATGCACGGCGCCGAGCGATGGCGCTTGCCCAGGCGCGTGACCTCGAAGCCCTGGATGTCGTCCCAGGGAAGATCGGGCACGTTCACATTGAGGATCGTATCGGCGGGAAGCGGATCCACCAGCAACCGGCGGGTTAGCATCAGCACGGCCTGGGCGGCCGACTCGAAATGCTCACCGCGATGGTCACGGCTGGCCAGCGACACGGCGATGGCCGGAAGCCCCAGGAAACGGCCTTCCATCGCGGCCGATACGGTGCCTGAATAGATGACGTCATCGCCGAGGTTGGCAGAATTGTTGATACCCGAAACCACGATGTCAGGTTCGACTTCCAGCATTCCCGCCAGCGCCAGGTGGACGCAATCGGTGGGTGTTCCCGCCACGCGGAAGTAACCGTTGTCCATGCGAGTGACACGCACCGGCTGGTCCAGGGTCAGGGAATTGCTGGCACCGGAACGGTCCCGGTCCGGTGCCACCACCGTAACCTCGCCCAGCGCCTGGAGTCGTTCGGCCAGGATGCGGATGCCCGGGGCATCCACGCCGTCATCGTTGCTTACAAGTACACGCATCGTATTCCGTGGGTAATCCTGCCGGCCCGCGACGGGTCGGTTTGATCCTGTCGAGTCTACCCGAGCGCGGCGATCGATTCACGGCCGTCGACATGGCGTGAACGATGCTTTGGGCTAGCATGCGGCCATGAACCGCAGGCCGCCAAAGAACGTATCCGACGACGATGCCCTGCTCTTCCGTGAGGCCATCGGTGAGGTTCGCCGTTTTGATGAAGCACCACTGCCACCGGCAGCACCTCGACCGGCCCCGCGGGCCCGCCAGTTCGAGGCTGATGAGGCCGCCGTGCCGAAGGAACTTCTGGACCTGGCGTTCGACCCGGCCCTGATGGAAATTGGCGAGGAACTGTCGTACCTGCGCGAAGGCTATCCGCCCAAGCTCCTGAAACAGTTGAAGCGCGGCCAGTTCAGCGTGCAGGACGACATCGACCTGCACCAGATGAACCTGGCCGCGGCCCAGGTGACCATCATCGACTTCCTGGCCCATGCGCGCCGCGAAGGCATCCGCTGCGTGCGCATCGTGCACGGCAAAGGCTTGCGTTCGAAGGCACACGGACCGGTGCTGAAGATGATGACCGACCGCATGCTCAGGCGCCTGGACGACGTGGTCGCCTTTGCCTCGGCGCGGCCGATGCAGGGCGGCACCGGCGCGGTGGTCGTGCTGCTGAAGGGCCGCTAGGCGGTCATGTTCAAAACTGGGCCACTTCGCGCAGCACCGTGGTGGCATAGGCACCGGCAGGCAAGGCAAAGGTAACTTCGACCGCATCATCAAGCCAGCGCCAGGTGAGGTCATCCGGATGCAGGCGCAAGGCGCGCCGCTCCTGGTCCATGCCGGCAGCGGCAAGGCCCTGGGCCAGGTCATTGTCAGCGGCGGCGATGCGCAACTCGAGCTCGGCCGCGGCATGGGAGGTGGGCGGCTCGCCGCGCCCCCACAGGGGACCCGACGGATGGATATCGAAACTTGCCAGCCGCTCGGCGAGAGCGTCGGTCGTCGGCTCCGGGCCGAAAAAAGAACGCGAGCCGGCCAGCGCATAAACCTCGCCTTCGATAGGCGTCGCCCAGTGTCCCGACAGCACACGTTCGGCAAGCACGGCGTTGAACAGGTGTGATCGCGCTGCCGACAGCAGCATCGAGCGCTTGCTGCGATCCACCCGGCGGCCACCGAACATCGCCCTGGCCTGGCCGATATTCCCGGCCTCGCGGCCGAAGCGCTGTTCGCCAAAATAATTGGGCACGCCCTGCTCAACGATGGCAGACAAACGTGCCTGGGCGATCGCCCGGTCGCCCTCGATGCCGCGTAACGTGATCACGAAACGATTGCCGCGCAGCGCGCCACGCTTGATCTTCCGCCGCGTGCGGCCAAGGCTGCGCACCGTCACCGATTCCCCGCCGAAGGCACTCCAGTCCGGTTCATCCTTGCCTGGCAGCTGCACGCTGATAGCCTGCACCGTGACCGCATGGCGGTCCTTCAGTCCGGCAAAACCGACGCCTGCGAGGTTCGCACCGGCGAACCTGGCCAGCTCTTTGGCCACCCATTCGGTGTTCTCGCCGCGCTTTTCCACTTCAAGGAAAACGTGCTCGCCCTCGCCGTCGGGGCCGTAACCAAGGATCTCCTCCACGCGGAAATCGTCAGGGGAGGAACGCAGGCGACCGGTCAACGACGGGCCACCGTGGGCAAAGGGAAGGTCCAGGCTCATGGGCTCACAGCAGGAACAGGGTGGCGAGCCCAAGGAAGATGAAGAAGCCTCCACTGTCGGTGGTGGCGGTGATCAGCACGCTCGAACCCAGGGCGGGATCGCGACCGGACCAGGTCATCACCATGGGGATCGCCACCCCCATGAAGGCAGCCAGGAGCAGGTTCAATGTCATGGCTGCGGTCATCACCAGCCCTAGTGCCAGATTGTCATAGAGCAGCCACGCCACCACGCCGATCACTCCACCCCAGACCACGCCATTGACCAGCGCCACGCCCAGCTCTTTGCGCCATAGGCGACGGACGCTGGACACACCCAACTGCTCCAGTGCCATGGCACGGACGATCATGGTGATGGTCTGGTTGCCCGAATTGCCGCCGATGCCGGCGACGATGGGCATGAGCGCTGCCAGCGCCACGAGCTTCTCGATGGAATGCTCGAAGAGCCCGATCACCCGGGAAGCGATGAAGGCCGTGACCAGGTTGATCGCCAGCCACGCCCAGCGGTTGCGCACCGAGCGCCACACCGAGGCGAAGATATCTTCCTCTTCACGCAGGCCCGCCCGTGAACGTGCCTCGGCCTCGCCTTCCTCACGGATCAGGTCGACCATGGCATCAACGGCGATGCGCCCCACCAGGCGGTGATTTTCATCCACCACGGGCGCGGTAACCAGGTCGTAGCGTTCGAAGGCCTGCGCCACATCGTAGGCGTCGTCTTCGGGGCGGAAGGTGTTGACGTCCGGCGCCATGACCTCGTGCACCATCCGCTCGGGATGATTCACCAGCAACCAGTGCAGCGGCAGCACGCCCACCATCACGTGGGCGCTGTTGACCACGAAGAGCTTGTCGGTCTGCGCCGGGAGTTCGTCGAAGCGGCGCAAGTATCGCAGCACCACTTCCAGGCTGACATCCTCGCGGATGGTCACCATCTCGAAGTCCATCAGCGCGCCGACCTGGTCGTCGTTGTACGACAGCGCCGATTGCACGCGCCTGCGTTCCTCGGCATCCAGGCTTGCCATGACCTCCGGCAGTACGGAGGTGGGCAGCTCGTCGACAAGATCGGCCAGTTCGTCCGGATCGAGGTCTTCCACCGCGGCCAGGATCTCGCGATCGTCCATGTCGGCGATCAGCGATTCACGCACCGAGTCGGTGACTTCGAGCAGGATGTCGCCATCACGGTCGGCCTTGACCCGCTGCCAGGCATCCAGGCGCTCGGCCAGTGGCAAGGCCTCGAGCACGTTGGCGATGTCGGCCGGATGAAGGCCGTCGAGCACGTGTTGCAATTCGGCCTGGACTGCCGGATCGTCCTGGCTGCGCTCAAGCAGGTCCTGCACCCGCTCCACGCGCTCGTGCAGGCGGGCGGCATGGCCTGGTCGCAGTTCTGTCTCGGTCACAGCGGCAGCACCAGCACCGTGGCCATGGCCGCGATGCCTTCGCGGCGTCCGGTGAAGCCGAGTTCCTCGGTGGTGGTGGCCTTGACGCTTACACAGTCGAGCTCGCAGCCCATGGCATCGGCTAGCAGCACGCGCATCGCGTCGGCGTGCGGCCCCACCTTGGGCGCTTCGCAGATCACCGTGATGTCGGCATTACCCAGGCGATAACCGCGTTCTTCAAGCATCTGCCGCGTGGCGCGCAGGAAGGTGCGGCTGTCCGCGCCGCGCCAGCGCTCGTCGTTGGGCGGAAAGTGCCGGCCGATGTCACCCAGCGCCAGCGCCCCGAGCAAGGCGTCGCAGAGCGCATGGATCGCCACGTCGCCATCGGAATGCGCCACAACGCCGTGGGTGTGCGGCACGCGAACGCCCCCCAGCATGATGTGGTCACCGGGGCCGAAGGCGTGTACGTCGTAACCTTGTCCAATGCGCATCATTCGAGCTTCCCTAGCAGGTACTCGGCCAATGCGAAGTCCGCTGGCGTCGTCACCTTGATGTTGTCCTCGGCGCCCTCGACGAGCAAGGGCGAGAATCCGGCCAGTTCCATGGCCATCGCTTCGTCACTCACCGGCTTTCCGATCGCATGCGCCAGGCGCAGGGCTTCGGCCAGTTCGCCGCGGCGGAACATCTGTGGCGTGAAGACCCGCCAGCGCCTTTCCCGCGGCTCGGTGCCCAGCACCCGCCGCTCACTGTCCACCAGCTTGAGCGTATCGCGCAACGGCGCGCCCAGCAGGCCACCGCCGAAAGGCACCGCCTGTACCACCAACCGTTCGATGTCCGCAGCACGCACGCAGGGCCGCGCGGCATCATGCACCATGATGAAATCCTGATCGTCCACCGGGGCGGCCTCGATGCCGGCAAGCACCGAATGGCTTCGTTCGGCGCCACCGACCACGGTAAGCACGGGCTTGCCCAGGATCGACTGGTGGCCCTGCCAATGCGGATCATCCGGGCCCAGCGACACCATGATGCCGGCAATGCGCGGATGCGCGGCGAGCCTACCCAGGGTGATGTCGAGCATCGACCGGCCCGCCAGCGGCTGGTACTGCTTGGGGCGGTCGCCACCGACGCGGCTGCCGACGCCGGCGGCCGGCACCACACACCAGAAGGCATCCATCAGTGGCCGCCGTTGGACGATGCCGGCGGCGTGGCCGGTGGCGGGGGGGGCACGGTAGTGGGCGTGCCCGGCTCCACCACTTGGTAGAAGGTTTCACCCGGCTTGATCAGGCCCAGTTCCGATCGCGCACGGGCTTCGGTGGCCTGCTCGCCGTGCTTTAAGTCTTCCACATCCGCAGCAAGCGCGGCGTTGCGCTGTTGCAGCGCATCGTTGGCGTCCTTCTGTTGCTTGACGCTGGCCCGCAACGCCTCGACCTCGTGCATGCTGCCGGCACCGACCCACAGCTTCAGCTGCAGGGCGATGATCAGAATGGCAAGCGCGAGGCCGATCCAGCGCAGCACGGTAGGATCGTCAGCCGGGAAGCTTGGACAGGCTCGGGAAGGCTTCCCGGCCGGCGTAGCGGGCGGCGACGCCGAGCTGTTCCTCGATGCGCAGCAACTGGTTGTATTTGGCAACGCGGTCGGTGCGGCAGAGGGAGCCGGTCTTGATCTGGGTTGCCGTGGTGGCCACTGCGATGTCGGCGATGGTGGTGTCCTCGGTTTCACCCGAGCGGTGCGAGATGATCGCGCCGTACCTGGCGGCATCGGCCATGGCGATCGCCTCGAGCGTTTCGGACAGCGTGCCGATCTGGTTCACCTTGATCAGGATGGCATTGGCGATGTGCTTGTCGATGCCTTCGCGGAAGATTGCCGGGTTGGTCACGAACAGATCGTCGCCCACCAGCTGCACGTCCTTGCCGATCTTGTCGGTGAGCAGCTTCCAGCCGTCCCAGTCGTTCTCGGCCATGCCGTCTTCGATGGAGACGATCGGGTACTGCTTCGCCCAGCTGGCCAGGAGGTCGACGAACTGTGCCGGATCGTACTTCTTGCCCTCGCCTTCCAGGTCGTACTTGCCTCCCTTGAAGAATTCGGTGCTGGCCACGTCCAGGCCCAGCAGGATTTCCCCGCCGATCTTGTAGCCGGTGGTGTGCACGGCTTCCAGGATGGTGTCGAGCGCTTCGACGTTGGATTTCAGATTCGGCGCGAAGCCGCCTTCGTCGCCCACGGCGGTGTTCATGCCCCGGCCCTTGAGCACGGATTTAAGCGCGTGGAAGATTTCCGCACCGGCGCGCAGGGCTTCGGCGAAACTGGGCAGGCCCACTGGCAGGATCATGAATTCCTGCACGTCGACGTTGTTATCCGCGTGCGCACCGCCGTTGATGATGTTCATCATCGGCACCGGCAAGGCGCCGGCACGATCGCGCGCCAGGTACTGCCACAGTGCCTGTCCGTGCGAAGCGGCCACGGCATGGGCGGCGGCCATCGAAACGCCCAGCAGCGCATTGGCGCCAAGCTTTCCCTTGTTCGGCGTGCCGTCCAGCGCGATCAGCTTCGCATCCAGGCCCTTCTGGTCGGCGGCATCGAAGCCGGCCAGGGTGGTGGCGATCACGCCGTTGACGTTGGCAACCGCCTGGCGCACACCCTTGCCACCGTAACGGGATTTATCGCCATCGCGCAGCTCAACCGCTTCACGCGAACCCGTCGAGGCACCACTGGGCACGGCGGCGCGGCCGAAGGCGCCATTGCCGAGCACGACCTCGGCCTCGAGGGTGGGATTACCGCGCGAGTCGAGTATTTCGCGGGCGTGGATGCGGGTGATATCGGTGGTCATGCGCTTCCCGTGGAATGAAAAGATCGATACATGATGGCCTTTCCGACCGGTGATTTGGTAGGCGGCCGCATAGGTTGGGTCCCCCGCGCCCCTTGGCGCGTACTTTAGGCGTGGTCGCGGAAGCCGCGTTTCTTCACCACCTGGTCGAGTTCCATGAGGGTTTCCAGGAGCTCTTCCATCTGCGCGAGCGGCCAGGCGTTCGGGCCGTCGCTCAGGGCCTTGGACGGATCGGGATGGGTTTCGGCGAAAAGCCCGGCAACCCCAACCGCCACCGCCGCGCGCGCCAGCACGGGAACGAATTCCCGCTGGCCGCCTGAACTGGTGCCCTGCCCGCCGGGCAACTGCACCGAATGGGTGGCGTCGAACACCACCGGGCAATCGGTTTCGCGCATCACCGACAGTGAGCGCATGTCCGATACCAGGTTGTTGTAGCCGAAGCTGGCGCCACGCTCGCAGACCAGGATCTGGTCGTTGCCGACGTCGCGCGCCTTGGCTACCACGTTCTTCATGTCCCACGGGGCCAGGAACTGGCCTTTCTTGATGTTCACCGGCTTGCCGGCGCGGGCCACGTTCTGGATGAACTCGGTCTGGCGGCACAGGAAGGCCGGGGTCTGGAGTACGTCGACCACCGAAGCAACTTCATCCATCGGGGTGTACTCGTGCACGTCGGTGAGGACGGGCACGCCGATCTGCGATTTCACGGCAGCCAATACCTTCAGGCCCTCCTCCAGGCCCGGACCGCGGAAACTCTTGTCCGAGGAACGGTTGGCCTTGTCGAAGCTCGACTTGAAGATGAAGTTGATCCCCAGGCGTCCGGTGATTTCCTTCAGCGTGCCGGCAACATCCAACTGCAGTTGCATCGACTCGATCACACAGGGACCGGCAATCAGGAACAGCGGCTGGTCGAGGCCGACATCAAACCCACAGAGCTTCATGCGGCGGACTCCTGCACGGCGGCCAGGCGCTCGCCCTGGCGCACGGCCTTGTATTCGCGGGCCGCGCGGACGAACCCGATGAACAGCGGGTGGCCATCGCGCGGCGTGGAGGTGAATTCCGGATGCGCCTGGCAACCCAGGAACCAGGGGTGTTTCTGCTGCGGCAGCTCGACGATCTCCACCAGGAGATCGTCCATCGACTTGCCCGAGATCACCAGGCCCAAGTCTTCGAATGGCTGGCGATAGCGGTTGTTGAATTCGTAGCGGTGGCGATGACGCTCGCGGATGATGTCCTCGCCGTAGAGCTCGCGGGCCAGGGTACCGGCCTTCAATCGGCATTCCTGCGCACCCAGGCGCATGGTGCCGCCCAGGTCCGAACGCTCGGTGCGCTGTTCCACTTCGCCGCTGGCGGTGGTCCATTCGGTGATCAGGGCGATGACCGGATCCGCCGCGTTGCGGTCGTTCTCGGTGGAATCGGCCTGGGGCAACCCTGCGATGTTTCGGGCAAACTCCACCACCGCTGCGTGCATGCCATAGCAGATGCCGAAGTACGGCACGCCATTTTCGCGTGCATAGCGGGCGGCCAGCACCTTGCCTTCGAAACCACGCTTGCCGAAACCGCCAGGCACCAGGATGGCATCGGCGTGGCCGAGCGTTTCGCGGGCGCCACGGGCTTCGACGTCTTCGGAATCCACCCAGGACAAATTCACCCGTGTCGTTTGCTTGATGCCGCCGTGGCGAAGGGCCTCGCCCAGCGACTTGTAGGCATCCTTGTGCTCCACGTACTTGCCTACGATGGCAACAGTGACTTCGTCCTTGGGATGTTCCACTGCCTCGACGGTGCGCTTCCAGGCTGAAAGATCAGCGGGCTTCGCGTCCAGCCGCAGCTGGTTGATGACCAGGTCGTCCAGCCCCTGGTCGTGCAGCCACTGCGGCAGCTTGTAGATGACATCCACGTCGATGGCGCTGATCACCGCGCGCTCGGGCACATTGGTGAACAGGGCGATCTTGCGGCGCTCGCCTTCCGGCAGCGGTTGCTCGGAACGGCACAGCAGCACGTCGGCCTGGATACCGATCGAGCGCAGTTCCTTCACCGAATGCTGGGTGGGTTTGGTTTTGATCTCGCCGGCCGCCTTGATGTACGGCACCAGGGTCAAGTGCATGAACAGGCACCTGTCCGGACCGTGTTCAATGCGCAATTGGCGGATGGCCTCAAGGAACGGCAGCGATTCAATGTCGCCCACGGTGCCGCCGATCTCCACCAGCGCCACGTCGAAACCGCGGGTGGCCTCGTGGATGGCGTGCTTGATTTCATCGGTGATGTGCGGGATCACCTGTACGGTGGCGCCGAGGTAGTCGCCGCGGCGTTCCTTGCGGATGACCGATTCGTAGATCTTGCCGGTGGTGATGGAATTCTTGCCGGTGAGACGCGTTTTGACGAAGCGCTCGTAGTGGCCGAGGTCCAGGTCGGTTTCCGCACCGTCATCGGTGACGTACACCTCACCGTGCTGGAAGGGGCTCATCGTGCCTGGATCGACGTTGATGTACGGGTCGAGCTTCATCATGGTGACGGAGAGCCCGCGCGCCTCGAGAATGGACGCAAGCGAGGCCGCCGCGATGCCCTTCCCGAGGGAAGACACCACGCCGCCAGTGACGAAAATCAGGGGAGTCATGAGTCGCAGCCGTGCTGGAAATCGGTATTTTAGCGGAAGGTGGTGGGCGGGGCGAGGGGCAGTTGGGTTTCTGGCCGTCCCCGGGGCCGTTCAGCTAGCATCGCGGCCATGGATAGCCTTCTTACCCACGCCGCCCGCCTGTCGGGCCTGCGGCAGGCCATGCGACGCCACGGCGTGGCGGCCTGCATCATTCCCAGTGCCGACCCCCATCTTTCTGAATATCTGCCCGCTCACTGGCAGGCGCGCACCTGGACGTCGGGGTTTACCGGTTCGGCCGGCACCCTGGTGGTGACCGCCGAAGATGCGGGCCTGTGGACCGATTCGCGGTATTTCTCGCAGGCCGAGCAGGAGCTGGCCGCCTCCGGCATCCGCCTGGTGAAGCTTCAGGTGGCGCACACCGCCGAACACGTGGCCTGGCTGTCCGGTGTCGTGGGCGAAGGCGATGTGGTGGCCGTGGCCGGGGACAGCCTTTCCCTGGCTGGGCGTGAGCAACTGCGCCGCGCGCTGGTGGCCCACCTTCGCACCGACCTTGACCTCCCCGGGGAAAACTGGCCCGACCGGCCGCCGCTCCCCCGTGCACCGGTGGTGGAGCATCCCCTTGAGTACGCGCGCAGCACCCGCGACGAGAAACTCGGCCGCGTTCGCCATGCGATGAAGAAGCTTCAGGTGAGCCACCACTTCGTTTCCACCCTGGACGACATCGGGTGGATCACCAACCTGCGCGGCAGCGACGTGCCGTACAACCCGGTATTCCTGGCCCACTTGCTGGTCGGCCCCTCGCGGGCGACCTTGTTCGTCGACCGCGGCAAGGTGGAACCGGCGTTGCAATCCCGGTTGGCCGCCGACGGCTTCGATATTGCCGACTACGCCACGGCGGCTTCCGCTCTGGCGGGGCTCCCCACCGAAAGCCGGCTGCTGGTAGACCCCTCCCGCGTGGTGTGCGCGCTTGTCGACGCGACCGGCCGCGACGTTACCCTGGTGCACGGCGCCAATCCGTCCACGATGCTCAAGGCGCGCAAACAGGCAGCGGAGCTTGACCATATCCGCGAGACCATGCGTCACGACGGCGCTGCCCTGGCGCGAGGTTTCCACCAGATCGAAACCCGTCTTGCCGGTGGCGACGCCCTCACCGAGGTCTCCGTCGAGGAAATCCTCCGCGAGGCCCGCGCGAAGTGCCCGAGCTTCATCGGCGAAAGCTTCGCCACCATCGCCGGTTACCAGGCAAACGGCGCCCTGCCCCATTACCGCGCCACGCCCGAACATCACAGCACGCTCCGCCCGGCCGGCCTGCTGTTGATCGATTCCGGCGGCCAGTACCTTGGGGGCACCACCGACATCACCCGCGTGCTGGCGCTGGGTGAAGTGACCGACGAGCAGAAACGCGACGCCACCCTGGTGCTCAAGGGCATGATTGGCCTGAGCCGTGCCCGCTTCCCCGCCGGCGCCAGCGGTCCGCAACTCGATGCCCTGGCCCGCGCACCGCTCTGGGCCGCCGGTATGGACTTCGGCCACGGCACCGGGCATGGCGTGGGCTACTTCCTCAACGTCCACGAAGGTCCGCATGGCATCCGGCCACCGGTCCAGGGTGGCGCGCTGGTGCCGCTTGAGCCCGGCATGGTCACCTCGATCGAGCCGGGCCTGTACAAGCCCGGCAGGCACGGCATCCGTCACGAGAACCTGGCCGTGGTGGTGGAGTCGAACGAAACCGAGTTCGGCCGCTTCCTGGCGTTCGAGACCCTCACCCTGTGTCCTTTCGACCGCCGCGCACTCGAACCGCGCTTGCTCGATCCTGCCGAGCGCGCCTGGCTTGACGACTACCACGCCTGCGTGCGCGCCGCGCTGGCACCGCTGCTGGACGGCGCCGAACGAGCCTGGCTTGAATGGCACTGCGCGCCGCTCGCGGCGTGAATCGCGGCGAGTGAGACCGGCCACGCCCATAGTGGCGCCGCCATATTGACGGCAAGCCCGTGCCCAACCCATCCTGCCCTGCTGAACCACCAAGAGCACCCTGGTATCTATGACTTCCCGCTATAACGCCGCCGACATCGAAGTACTGTCGGGCCTTGACCCGGTCAAGCGCCGCCCCGGCATGTACACCGACACCACCCGGCCGAACCACCTGGCCCAGGAAGTGATCGACAACTCGGTGGACGAAGCCCTGGCCGGGCACGCCAAGACGATCGAGGTCACCGTCCACGCCGATGGTTCGGTCACCGTGGTCGACGATGGCCGCGGCATGCCGGTGGACATCCATCCGGAGGAAGGCGTACCGGGTGTGGAACTGATCCTTACCCGGCTGCATGCCGGCGGCAAGTTCTCGAACAAGAACTACGCATTCTCAGGCGGCCTGCATGGTGTAGGCGTGTCGGTGGTCAACGCGCTTTCCACGCGGGTGGAAGTAAGCATCCGCCGCGACGGCCAGGAATACCAGGTGATATTCGCCAACGGCGACCGCATCAGCGACCTGGAAGTGATCGGCACGGTGCCGAAGAAGAAAACCGGCACCATGCTGCGCTTCTGGCCGGATGCGAAATACTTCGACTCCCCGCGCATCTCGCTGCCCCGGCTCAAGCACTTGCTGCGCGCCAAGGCAGTGTTGTGCGCGGGCCTGACTGTGCGTCTTACCGACGAAGCCAGTGGCGAGACGATCGACTGGTACTACGAGGACGGCCTCCCCGACTACCTGCGCGGCGCCCTGAACGGTGCTGAGATCCTGCCACCGACCCTCTTCATCAACCACCTGGCGCGCGAAACCGAAAGCCTGGACGTAGCCCTGGCCTGGTTGCCGGAAGGCGACCTGGTGCAGGAAAGCTATGTGAACCTCATTCCCACCTCGCAGGGTGGCACCCATGTCAATGGCCTGCGCACGGGCCTCACCAACGCCCTGCGCGAGTTCTGCGATCTGCGCAACCTGCTTCCTCGCGGCGTGAAGCTGGCGCCGGAAGACGTCTGGGAGCGTCTGGCCTTCGTGCTCAGCATCAAGGTGCAAGACCCCCAGTTCGCCGGTCAAACGAAGGAGCGGCTCTCCTCGCGCAATGCCGCAGGCTTCGTCGAGAACGTTATGCACGATGCCTTCAGCCTGTACCTGAACCAGCATGTGGACCTCGGCGAGCGCATCGCACAACTGGCGATCGAACGCGCCAGTGCGCGTTTGAAAGCCGCCAAGCAGGTGGTGCGCAAGAAGATCACGCAAGGCCCGGCACTCCCCGGCAAGCTCGCCGACTGCGCGGCCACGGACCTTGCCCGCACCGAGCTTTTCCTGGTCGAAGGTGACTCCGCCGGCGGCTCGGCCAAGCAGGCGCGCGACAAGGATTTCCAGGCCATCCTGCCGCTGCGCGGCAAGATCCTGAATACCTGGGAAGTGGAATCCGGCGCGGTGCTGGCGTCTCAGGAAGTGCACGACCTGGCCGTGGCCATCGGCTGCGATCCGGGCAAGCCCGACCTCACCGGCCTTCGCTACGGCAAGGTGATCATCCTGGCCGATGCCGACAGCGACGGCCTGCATATCGCCACCCTGCTGTCGGCACTGTTCCTGCGCCACTTCCCCGCCCTGGTACACGAAGGCCACGTGTTCGTGGCCATGCCGCCGCTGTTCCGCGTCGATGTCGGCAAACAGGTGTTCTATTGCCTGGACGAGGACGAAAAACGCGCCATGCTCGAGCGAGTCGAGCGCGAGAAGATGAAGGGCGCGGTCAGTGTCACCCGCTTCAAGGGACTGGGCGAGATGAATGCGCCACAGCTGCGCGAATCCACCATCCATCCCGACACCCGGCGCCTCGTGCAACTCACCGTGGGTGAAGCGGACGGCACCCATGGTTTGATGGACATGCTGCTGGCCAAGAAACGCGCCGGCGACCGCAAGTCCTGGCTCGAGGAGAAGGGCGACCTGGCGACCCTGGAGGTATAGCACCATGAGTCTGTTGCCGCCGATCGACCTGGCCCGCTGGATCGACGAACACCGCCACCTGCTGAAACCACCGGTGGGCAACAAGTGCATCGTCGATGGCGACTTCATCGTGATGATCGTCGGCGGCCCCAACGCGCGCACCGATTACCACCACGATGAAGGCCCCGAGTTCTTCTACCAACTCGAAGGTGAGATGGTGCTGAAAGTGCAGGATGACGGCGCGGCCCGGGATATCCCCCTCCGTGCCGGCGAGTTGTTCTACCTTCCGCCGCGCGTGCCGCACTCGCCGCAGCGCATGCCCGGCTCTATCGGACTGGTGATCGAGCGGCGGCGCCTGGCCCACGAAAAAGACGGCCTGCTGTGGTTCTGCGAGCGCTGCAACCACAAGCTCTACGAAGAATATTTCATCCTCGACAGCATCGAGCGTGATTTCCCGCCGGTCTTCGACCGATTCTATGGCTCGGTGCAGGCTCGCACCTGCGATGCCTGTGGCCATCTCAATCCTGCGCCAGCGCGCTACGGCTAGCGCCCTTGCGCAAGCCACCGCGCGGCCATTCGCCTTAGTGATGCGTCCATCGACGCATCAGCGGCGATATCGGCGATCGGCCACCAGGCCAGGGCCAACGACTCCTCGCTGACGGCAAACAGCTCGCTTCGGCACGCACGCACCACGTAACGCACGTCGTAGTGCCAATGAGCGGGCTCTTCGCCTCGTGCGGGAATCAGGTGGCGGTCGATGTCGAAGACGCCACCCTCGATCGCAAGGTCGGCCAATCCAGACTCCTCCCGTGCCTCGCGCAATGCCACGCGCGCAAGGTCGGTATCGCCGTCGGCATGGCCACCCAACTGGAGCCAGCGGTCGAGCTTTCGATGATGAGTCAGCAATACGCGTTGCCCATCGCCGCTGACAAGCCACGCGGAACCGGTGAAATGCGCGTCCCTTCGCGTGCGCTCGAAGGCGTTTGGTTCGCTTGCCAGTTGGACAAAGGCTTCAGCTTGTTCGCCAAAGACTGCAAAGTCGTCAGTGAATGTCATGTGGGTGTGCGGGTGCTGTGTAGGAAAACAAGAATCGCTTGTAGGAGAAACCGCTTAAAAAAGAGCGATACCTGACAGCGCTGTAGTGGAATCGAAGCCTAGCATCGAAGTGCCGGCTGGAACCGGCACCGCGCACTGCGCGGCACATCCACCAGGGAGAGATGCTCTTGATCCGTTATGCCCTCGCCGCTTGCGGCCTACTTGCCGCACCCATCGCCCTCGCCACGCCACACGACACGTCCGACGTGAACTGGACGGGAAGTCTGGCTTCACTCAACGGTGCCACGCCAGCCGCTGGACGACTGGTGGTGCAGCCTTACGTGTTCTATTCTGAAACGCGCAACGCCTTCGACAACCACGGCGACCGGCACCGGGTAACGCCCTCGCGCAGTTGGCGATCGATCGCCGTGGTGACCTACGGCATCACCGACCGCTTCGCCGCCACCATTGTACCGAGCGTCTCGCGGGCCAGCAGTGCTGGGCAAAGTACCGACGGCATCAACTCCGGCGATACCTCGATCCGTTTTCAGTACATGCTGCAGGCGCCCAACGCCGACGGCACGCGCGCTGCATTTTCGCTCGTTGCGGGCCATCGCTTCGCCGTGGGCCGGTACGATCGATTGAGCAGCAATGGCTTCAACGGTGGTGGAAGCGGCGTGGAAGGCAATAACTTCGCTGCGCTCTACCAGCAATGGTTCTGGCTGGGTAACGGCCGCCCCCTGCGTGTACGGGCCAATCTTGGCTGGGCGCCCCGCCCCGGTCATGTCTCGTTGCGCGGCGCAAGTGTCTACGGTACCGGTCACGGTTTCGTCGGTGCGGCCAGCCCCGGCAGTAACGTCAATGCGCTGGTGGCGGCCGAGTACAGCATCGATCACCGATGGGGCCTGGCCATGGACCTGGGCTGGTCGCACGACTCGCAGACCTCGGTTCACGGCTTCGACGGCCAGGGATTTGCGGTTTCTTCCACCAGCGGGCCCTCGGCGCGTTGGTATGCCTCGCCCGCGCTCGAATACCACCTGTCAAGCAGCGTTGGTTTCATTGCCGGCGCCGAATTTGCCTTCGCCGGACGCAACAGCGCAGCCTCGGTGACACCGCAGGCATCGGTGGTCATGGTGTTCTGAAGTTAAGCCATCGCGCCGCACCGCAACTTGTACGGGACCGTCGCGACCGGTATGGTTCAGCGTCGATGCCGTGCCGCCGGGTCGCATCAGCTTCTAATAATAATGACCAGCAGTAGGGGATATCCATGCTGAAAAACCTCTTAGCGACTCACGCCATTGAGTCGTCACCCCATGTGGACGCCGGCGAGCACATCAGCACCGGTGCACACAGCCAGCCGGACCTGGTCCGTGTGCTCACGGCAAAACACCTGGTGTTGCTCGGCGTCGGCGCGGTCATCGGCGCGGGCATCTTCGTCATCACCGGTCAGGCCGCCGCGCAGCATGCGGGCCCCGCGCTTGCCATCAGCTTCGTCATTGCCGGCATCGCCTGCGCCTTCGCGGGCCTGTGCTACGCCGAGTTCGCAGCGATGCTTCCTATATCGGGAAGCGCTTATTCCTATTCCTACGCCACGCTGGGCGAGTACGTCGCCTGGTTCGTCGGCTGGAACCTGGTGCTGGAATATCTCTTCGCCGCATCGACGGTGGCGGCAGGCTGGTCGGGTTATTTCAACGAACTGCTGAGATTGATCGGAAGCTGGACGAATACAAATATTGCCCTCCCCGAGGCCCTGGCCTCAGCGCCTTACGCATTCGTGGAGGGGCACATCCAGTCGACGGGCGCGCTGGTGAACCTGCCCGCCGTGCTGATCGTGGCGGCGCTTTCGGGTCTGTGCTATGTCGGTATTACCCAGTCGGCCTTCGTCAATTCCATCATCGTGGCGATCAAGGTCACGGTGATCCTCCTCTTCATCGCCGTCACCGTGCACCTGGTCAATCCGGACAACTGGCATCCGTTCATCCCGGAAAACGAGGGCCCCGGCGTATTCGGCTGGAGCGGCGTGTTCCGTGCAGCCACACTGGTGTTCTTCTCCTACATCGGCTTCGACGCGGTATCCACGGCGGCAGGCGAGGCAAAGAATCCGCAGCGTGACATGCCGATCGGCATCCTTGGATCACTGGCGATCTGCACCGTGCTGTATATCGCCATGGCCCTGGTACTTACAGGCATCACCCCGTTCCGTGAACTGAACACGCCCGAGCCTGTTGCCACTGCACTGACCCATTACCCGCAGCTGTCGTGGCTGAAGACCATCGTGGTTTTCGGTGCCATCACCGGCCTGTCGTCGGTGATCCTGGTGATGCTGATGGGCCTGCCGCGCATCTTCTTCTCCATGTCCCGTGACGGCCTGCTGCCGCCGGCACTGGGCAAGGTGCACCCGAAGTTCCGCACGCCGTACGTCGGCCAGGTGATCGTTGGCGTTGCCGCCGCGATTCTGGCGGGCCTGTTCCCGGTGA
Source organism: Pinirhizobacter sp. (assembly GCF_036499745.1). Lineage (NCBI taxonomy): Bacteria > Pseudomonadati > Pseudomonadota > Gammaproteobacteria > Lysobacterales > Rhodanobacteraceae > Pinirhizobacter > Pinirhizobacter sp. The sequence goes on along the minus strand of NZ_DASYDG010000038.1, from coordinate 21,849 downwards.
GCGTGCTGGGCGAGCTGGTGTCCATGGGTACCCTGCTGGCCTTCGCCACGGTGTGCATCGGCATCCTGGTGCTGCGTTATACGCAGCCCCAGTTGAAGCGCAGCTTCCGCGTGCCGTTCGTCTGGCCGGTGGCGATCCTGGGTGCGCTGATCTGCGTCTACCTGTTCTGGCAGGCCTTCGAGGAACACTGGCGGCTGATGGTGACCTGGATCGTCCTGGGCCAGCTCATCTATATCGGTTACGGCTACGCACACAGCAAGCTCAGGCCGAAGAACGCGTAAACTCCTGTCCCGGGGGCCGGCCAAGCGCCGGCCCTTTTCTATTGGCCGTACCCGTTGAAGGTTTCCATGCTTTCCCAGCTCCTTGCCCGCAAAACCAGCTTCACTGACGCCGACGACGTGCATGGCCCCGGCCTGCGTCGCACGCTCGGACCCTGGGGGCTGACGGCACTGGGTATTGGCGCGGTGATCGGCGGAGGCATCTTCGTCATCACCGGCCAGGCCGCGGCCGAGCATGCGGGGCCCGCGGTAATCCTCGCCTTCATATTTGCCGCGATCTGCAGCACCTTCACGGCCCTTTGCTACGCTGAATTCGCCACCCTCATCCCAATCTCCGGCAGTGCGTATTCCTACGCCTATGCCACCCTGGGCGAGCTGGTGGCCTGGTTCATCGGCTGGAACCTTGTGCTTGAATACGGCGTGTCGGCATCGGCGGTGGCGGTGAGCTGGACGGGGTATTTCGTCAGCCTGCTCGAGCACATCGGCGGCCTGCTGAACATGGACCTCACCATCCCCAAATCGCTTACCAGCGCGCCGCTGATGTTTACCGCCGACCATCACCTGGTGACTACCGGCGCCATCATGAACCTGCCGGCGGTGATCCTGACCCTGCTGCTCACCTGGCTGTGCTATGTGGGCATCAAGGAATCAAGCTGGACCAATTCAGCCATGGTGGTGATCAAGGTGCTGTTGATCTGCCTGGTGATCGTGGTGGGTTGGCAGCACGTGCAGCCGGCGAACTGGCATCCCTTCATCCCGGAAAACCAGGGCGGCAACAAGTTCGGCTGGGCCGGTGTCCTGCGCGCCTCGGCCATGGTGTTCTTCGCCTATATCGGCTTCGAGGCCACCTCCGTCGCCGCCCAGGAATCACGCAATCCGCAGCGCGACCTTCCCATCGGCATCCTGGCGTCGCTGGCCATTTGCACCGTGCTGTACATCGCCATGGCCGCGGTGCTTACGGGCCTGGTGCCGTTCGTGCAACTGGGTACCGACGAACCGGTGGTCAGCGCCATCCGCGCTCATCCCGCCCTGGGCTGGCTGCGCTGGATCGTCGAGCTGGGCGCCCTGCTTGGCCTGTCGTCGGTGGTACTGGTGATGATCATCGCCCAGCCGCGCATCGTCATGATCATGGGTCGCGACGGCATGCTGCCGCCGGTCTTCGCCAAGGTGCACCCGCGCTATCGCACGCCACACCTGAACACGGTCATCACCGGCGTCGGCATCGCGTTTCTGGCGGCTATATTCCCGCTGGAGCTGCTCGGTGACCTGGTATCGATGGGTACGCTGATCGCCTTCATGGCGGTGTGCATCGGCGTGCTGATCCTGCGCAAGACCCAGCCGGACCTGCCCCGCACCTTCCGCGTGCCGGCGGCACCGCTCGTATGTACCCTGGGGGTCCTAAGCTGCGCGGCGCTCCTGTACACCATGGGCACCCTCAACTGGAGTCTCATGGGCATTTGGACAGTCATCGGGCTGGTGATTTATTTCGGATATGGCCGTCGGCATAGCCGCCTGCGCGCCGAAAACGCCTTGCCCAGGCCGTCAAATCAATGACTTGTGTCGGCTACCCGGCCGACCGTATGGTTTATTCGATGGCTCTTGAAAAATGAACCGCAAACTATTGAAATCTAATGATTTCACAAAGCTTTCGTACGGTTTTGTGCGCCGGTCGATGGCGGCCAAGGGGAGAAAGAGTATGATCCTTCCTCCGAGGTTGATCACTTGGCAGTGGGCCCCGGATTGCCACCCGGCGCGTGCAGGCGGGTCAGCTCCTCAGCCTGGCGCGTCGGGTAGCATTTTCTGATTTTTTTAGCGCTTCGCGCGACCAAAACCGCCCTTCGGCGGTTTTTTTAATTCCATCGTCCTGGTGTCGGCAACGACGATCCGGCGCCACGTGAACATCCATGCTTACACGCGCTTACGTTCACTTCATGATGGAAGATCGGGCAACGACGGGTGGAGCGCCATTGCCCGGAAACATCAAGCTGCCTTCGGCGCGTGCGACACACACCAACCCTTCCCGGCAACGGCCTTGCCCGGGAACAACTGGCAAGGACCAAACGCATCGGCCGGCTTGCCCTGGAAGAACTGGCAGTTCGAACACACATCGCCCGCCTTGTGCTTGGGGTTGGTGGATTTGGAAGCATCCTCGACATAGTTGAGCGCGGCGGCTGTCGGATCAGCCGATGTCAGGTGCGGAAGGTCTGCGGCGCGGGCCACCTTGGGCAATAGCCCGACCGCGGCAGCGACGGCAGCGGTACCTGCAGCCACCTTGAGAAAGCGGCGGCGCGACTCATTACTATGTTCGTGATGCGACATGGTTGGTTCTCCAGCGTTTGGGTCCCGCGCTGCGCGCGGCCTGCGGAGAATATACGCCATGGCAGCAAACGTTTCATGAGCCGTGAGAATGGCTCGCATTCCCCGCAGGACCGTCATGGCCGGCGTGTTATCATCACCTATCGTTTGGACGTCCAAATCATCATGACCGCCAGCATCGACATGAGCCTGCTTGCCCGCCACGCCGACGAGATCGCCGATGCCGCGCGCGAGCTATCGGCACTTGGCTGGACACCGGCCACCAGCAGCAATTTCTCCATGCGCATGGACAACTCCCACGCCGCGATCACCATCTCGGGCAAGGACAAGGGCCGACTTTCCCGCAGCGACATCATGGTGGTGGACTTCCAGGGCAATGCCGTGGGCAGTGCCCACCGCCCCAGCGCCGAAACCGGCCTGCACACGCAAATCTACCGCCGCTTCCCGGAAGCCGGCGTGGTGCTGCACACCCATTCGCGCAACCAGAGCGTGGCCTCGCGGCTGTTCGCCAGGGACGGCTCGGTGGTGCTGGAAGGCTGGGAACTGCAGAAGGCCATTACCGGCTACACCACGCACGAAAGCCGCCTGGAAGTGCCGGTATTTCCCAATACCCAGCTTATGCCCGAGCTCACCGCGCGCATCGACGCCTGGCTTGATGCGGGCAAGCCGCTGCATGCCTACCTGATCGACGGCCACGGCATCTATACCTGGGGCCGCGACATGCCCGAAACACGCCGCCACCTGGAAGCGCTGGAATTCCTGCTGGCCTGCGAACTGGATCTGAAGAGGTTGTCATCATGAGCCGCCTGCGCATCTACGCCGACAATGCCCACCCATCGCCCCTGGCCGATATCCATGACCACGATTCCATCGCAGCGGAACTGGGCAAGGTCGGCATCCGCTTCGAAGCCTGGGAAGCTGCCCAGCCGATCATCCCCGGCGCAAGCCAGGAGGAAGTCATCGCCGCCTACCAGGGCGACATCGACCGATTGATGCGAGAGGAAGGCTATCGAGCAGTCGATGTGATCAGCCTCAAGCCCGATCACCCCGACCGTGCCACCTTGCGCAAGAAATTCCTGGACGAGCACACCCATAGCGAGGACGAAGTCCGCTTCTTCGTCGCCGGTGCCGGGCAGTTCACCCTGCATATCCAGGGCAAGGTCTACGAAGTACTGTGCGAAGCGGGCGACCTTATCGGCGTGCCCGATGGCACGCCGCACTGGTTCGACATGAGCGAATCGCCGTATTTCGTTGCCATCCGCCTGTTCACCAACACCGAAGGCTGGGTCGCCAATTTCACCGGCCAGGATATCGCCTCGCGCTTCCCACGCATGGAGCCGCACGCTTCCGCACCCAAGGCCGCCTGATGTCCGCGATCCGCGCCATCGTCACCGACATCGAAGGCACCACCAGCTCGATCGATTTCGTCCACGACACCTTGTTTCCTTATGCCCGCGAACGCCTGCCGGCGTACGTGCAGATGCACGCCGATACGGCGCCGGTGCAACATTGGCTTGCCGAGGCCGCACGCGAGGCGGGCATGGTTCAGGCCAGCCGGCACGAAGTGGTGGACCTGCTCCTGCGCTGGATCGACGAGGATCGCAAATCCACTGCGCTCAAAGCACTCCAGGGCATGATCTGGAAAGACGGTTACGAAGCCGGCGACTACCGGGCCCACGTCTACCCGGAAGTCCCAGCGGTGCTGGCCAGCTGGCACGCGGCGGGTATTCCCCTCTACGTGTATTCGTCCGGTTCCGTGCCGGCTCAGAAGCTGTTCTTCCGTTACAGCCAGGCAGGCGACCTCTCGCCGCTGTTCTCCGGCTATTTCGATACCACCACCGGACCGAAGCGCGAGGCGGCCTCGTACACGTCCATTGCCCAGGCCATCGGTGAGACACCGTCCAGCATCCTGTTCCTGTCCGACATCGAGCAGGAACTCGATGCCGCCCATACCGCCGGCCTCCAGACCGGCTGGCTGCTTCGCAAGGATCCCAAGCCCGCGCAAGCGGCGCACCGCGCCTTCGCCCGCTTCGACGAGATCGTCGTCTGAAACCGTCCGCGCGCCTGTTGCTGGTGGCCCTGCTGGCATTCGTCGGCGGTGGCGTGGCCATGCACCTGCTGGCGCATTTGCACGCTGTCAGCGTCGCTGCAATGCAAAGCCCATCCGGCGTATCGCCAGCCATCGGCACAGCCCACTCAACATCGGCCACGCAACCGGCCGGACCATCGATCACCGCTGATGCCGGGAGCACTATCGTCAGCACCGACGACGGCGAGGATGACAACGCCGACGACTGGCCGGCCGATGCGCCCTCTCCTGAGCAAGTGCTCTACGCCCAGCGCCAGATGATGGACAAGGCCGTCGGCGCGCTTACGCCCCGCGTGCCCGGGAAACCCAACCTATGGGTGATCGCCTTTGCCGGTGATGGTGGCGAGGACGTTTTCCGCAACGAGGCCGAATACGCCCAGCGACTCTTCGCGCGACGTTTCGACGCGCAGGGCCACGTGCTGGTACTGCAGAACAATCCGGCCACGCTCGACGCGCGTCCGCTTGCCACCTGGAGCAACCTGGAAACCGCACTCGACGGCGTCGCTGCACGCATGGACCGCGGCCAGGACATCCTGTTGCTGTACCTCACCAGCCACGGCACTGAAGACCATACCTTGCTGGTGGACATGAACCCCCTGCCCCTGGATCAGCTCGATCCGGACGGTCTGGCGCAGATGCTCTCTTCCCACCACATCCGCTACAAGGTGGTGGTGGTGAACGCCTGTTACTCCGGCGGTTTCCTGCCGTCATTGCGCGGTGACGGCACCGCCGTACTTACTGCCGCGCGCAGCGATCGAAGTTCGTTCGGCTGTGGTTCGGATTCAGACATCACCTACTTCGGCCGTGCCTGGCTGGTGGATGGCCTGAACCAGACCGACGACATCCTGGTTGCCTTCGCCGACGCGAAGAAGGAAATCAGCCAGTGGGAACAGCGTGACAAACTCACCCCGAGCGAACCGCAGCTCGACCTCGGGGCCGGCATCGCCGCGCAACTGGAAAAATGGCGGGCCAGCCACAAGGCCGGCCCCACCGTTGGATTCAGCGCCGCGAAGTAGCGTGGCGCTCGGCCAGCACCGCCGCCACCGCGGAGAGATCCAGGCCGCGATCGCGAAGAAGCACCGTCAGGTGGAATATCAGGTCCGACGCTTCGCCCAATAGCGCTGTATCGTCCTGGACGACACCGGCCAGCGCTACCTCGACGCCTTCCTCGCCGACTTTCTGTGCAATACCTCGTGTGCCGCCATCGAACAAGGCAGTGGTATAGCTTCCCGCGGGTCGTTCGGCATGCCTGCGCGCCACCAGCGCGTCGAGCTCGGCCAGGAAGGCCAATGGCGGACGCACACTGTCGCCAAAGCAGCTGGACGTACCCTGGTGACACGTGGGGCCCGCAGGTTCCACGCGGGCAAGGAAAGTATCGCCGTCGCAATCCAGGTGCAGGTCGACCAGGCGCAACAGGTTGCCCGAGGTCTCGCCCTTGGTCCACAACCGCTGTTTGCTGCGGCTGAAGAACGTGACCAGGCCACTGGCTTCGGTCTCCTTCACCGCGGCTTCGTCGACATAACCAAGCATCAGCACCTCGCCCGTTTGCGCGTGCTGCACCACCATGGGCAGCAGCCCGCCGCCCTTGGCCCAGTCCGGTTGTATGGTCATGTTCTTACCTCCACGCCGGCTTGGCGCAGCTGCTGTTTCAGATCTTCGATGGCGATGATGCCGGCATGGAATACGCTGGCGGCAAGGGCCGCGTCGACGTCCGCGTTGCTGAAGGCATCGGTGAAGTGCGAGGGCGTTCCCGCACCTCCGGACGCCACCAGCGGCACTGGACACACCAGGCGTATCGCCCTCAGCTGCTCGATGTCGTAGCCCTGGCGCACACCATCGGAGCCCATGCAGTTCAGTACGATCTCCCCCGCGCCGCGAGCGCAGGCTTCGGCCACCCAATCAAGCGTGGTACGGGCGAGCGCCTGCATCCTGGAAGGGTCACCGGTGTACTGGCGAACGCGCCAGTTACCGTCGTCCTCACGCAGGCTGTCCACGCCCACCACCACGCACTGCACGCCGAAGGCGGCGGCCAGTTCGTTGATGAGGTCCGGACGTTCCAGCGCCGGAGAATTCACCGAGATCTTGTCGGCGCCGGCATACAGCACCTCGCGGGCATCCTCGACGCTACGGATGCCACCGGCCACGCAGAACGGGATATCGATGACACGGGCCACGCGTTCGACCCAGTCGCGGTCCACGCGTCGCCCTTCGGGACTTGCCGTGATGTCATAGAACACCAGTTCATCAGCGCCTTCGTCGCGGTAGCGCAGGGCCAGTTCGACAATACCACCGACCACGGCGTGATCACGGAAGCGCACGCCTTTGACCACTTGGCCGTCGCGTACGTCAAGGCAGGGAATGATGCGGCGTGCCGGCACAGTCAGGCCTCCACGCCGCCGGCCGCCGCGAAGGCGTCGGCCAGGGCCAGTGAACCCTGCAACAGGGCACGCCCGAGGATCACCCCTGCTATGCCTGCCGCTGCCACCGCGGCGACGTCGGCAGCCGAGCGCACGCCACCGGATGCCTGCACCTTCAACCCCGGGGCCAGCGTGGCAAGACGATGGTAAAGAGCAAGATTCGGCCCCGCCATCATGCCGTCGCGATCGATGTCGGTGCATAGCAGGTGCACGGCGCCTGCTTCGGCAAACACCGGTGCCAACACCTCCAGGGTGGCGCCTGCCTGCTCGGTCCATCCGGCATGCGGTAGCTGCCAGGCGCCGTCGCGCCATCGGGTATCCAGCGCCACCGTCAACCTTTCCGGTCCGAACCGCACCAGCCAGCCGGACACCGTATCAGGCTCGCGCACGGCGATGCTGCCCACCACCACCCGCGACACGCCCAGGCCGAGCAGGCGCTCGATCCCGGCAGCGTCGCGCACGCCGCCACCGGCCTGCAGTTGCAAACCGGCTTTGGCGATCGCCTCGATATAGGCAAGATTGGCAAACCCGCCATCGCGCGCGCCGTCAAGGTCAACCACATGCAGCCACGTGGCGCCCGCGTCGCGGTACTGGCCGGCCAGTACGGCAGCATCGACGTCGAAGTTGGTCTGCTGCGCGTAGTCGCCCTGGCGCAGGCGCACCACGCGCCCCTGGCGAAGATCGATGGCGGGAATCACCTGTGTCGTCATAGGTCGAGGAAGTTGGCCAGGAGGCGCGCGCCGGTGCGCGCGGAACGTTCCGGGTGGAACTGCATGCCGAAGAAATTACCTCGGCCGATCACCGCCGAGAACGCCTGACCATGCGTGCTGGTGGCAAGGGTATGTTCACCCGCTGGCAGCGCATAGCTATGCACGAAGTAGGTCCAGGCATCTTCGCCGATGCCGCGCAGCAGCGGATGCGATTGCGTCGACTCCAGGGTCGTCCAGCCCATGTGCGGGACACGCAATCCCGCAGTCGCGGTGAAACGGCGTGCCCGACCCGGCACCACGCCCAGGCATGGGGTGTCGCCCTCGTCGGAAGATTCGCAAAGCAGTTGCATGCCCAGGCACACGCCAAGCACCGGTTGCGTCAGCCCGCGTAACACCTCGACCAGGTTGGCCTCGCGCAATCGCGCCATGCCGGGGGGCGCGGCGCCCACGCCTGGAAGGATCACATGCGAAGCACTGCGGATGCGATCCGGATCAGCCGTGAGTTCGGCCTCGGCACCCAGACGCAACAACGCATAGCGTACCGATCCGATATTGGTGCCGCCGGCATCCACCAGCACCACGTCGGCCATCAGAGCGCTCCCTTGGTGCTGGGAAGTTCCGCACCTTCACGCCGAAGTGCCTGGCGCAGGGTTCGCGCCACCACCTTGAAGCAGGCCTCGACCATGTGGTGCGCGTTGTCGCCATGCACCGTCAGGTGCAGGTTCGCACCCAGCGTCTCGCACAGCGAGCGGAAGAAGTGCGGCACCAGCTCGGTAGGCACTTCGCCGACGCGCTCGCGCGGAAAGCTTCCTTCGAAGACGAAGTATGGACGGCCGGAGAGGTCGAGCGCGGCACTGGCGGCGCTCTCGTCCATCGGAAGGGTGAAGCCGTAGCGGCCGATGCCCCGCTTGTCGCCCAGCGCCTGGCGAAGGGCCTGGCCCAGTGCGAGCGCGCAGTCTTCGATGGTGTGGTGCTCATCGATATGCGTATCGCCGTCGCAGTTGATGGTAAGGGCGAAGCCGCCGTGCTTGCCGATCTGCTCGAGCATGTGGTCGAAAAAACCAAGGCCCGTATGCGCATGCGGCTCAGCGACGCGGTCAAGGTCCACGCTGACGCGGATATTCGTTTCCTTGGTCCGTCGCACCACATTCGCGGTGCGTGGCCGATCGAGCACCGCATGCGCAATGGCCGGCCAATCCAGGCCATCCTGGCCGATGCGCATGCCTCGAACACCCATATTGGCGGCGAAGTGCATGTCGGCTTCACAGTCACCGACCATCGCCGACCGCACGCGGCTCCAGCTGTCATCGGCCAGGTAGCCGTGCAGCATGCCGGTACCAGGCGAACGCATGGTCGCGTCGTCACCGGGCAGGCTTTCATCGATGAATACATCACGAAAGACGATGCCCTGCGACGCGAGCAGACCAAGCAGGAGTGCCTGCGCACCTTCAAAGCCTTCGCGCGGGAATCCGGGGCCGCCAAGGCCTGGTTGATGGGTCACCATCACCAGGTCGAAGCCGGCGCTGACAAACCGCTGCAATGCTGCGATGACGCCGGGGGCCAGGGCCAGTTTGTCGTAGGCATCCACGGGACCTTCGCTGCGCCTGGCAATGATGCAGCCGTCACGGCCGAGGAACAGGACCTTGCCGCTCATGCCGGCACCGCGACGGCGGCTAGCGCATCGAACACGCGATCATTGTCTTGCCGACGGCCGATGGTCAGGCGGAGCGCGTCACCCAATCCTTCGTAACGACGCACGTCGCGCACCACGATGCCGGCGGCAAGCAATGCCTTTTGGCTGGCGCCCACATCACGCAGGCGCACGGTCAGGAAGTTGGCATCCGAAGGCATCACCTGATGTACCGAGGGCAATGCCTGCAATCGCCGGGCCATGCGTTCGCGCTCGTGGCGGACCATACCCACGTGCAGGAGTGCTTGATCGAAAGCAGGCGATGCCAGGGCCAGCAAGGCGGCATCGGTACATGGGGTCGCCAGCGGGTATGGCGCCATGATCCGTCGAAGCAGACCCACCAGGCTTTCATCACCGAGCAGGCAACCAATGCGCGCACCGGCCAGGGCATAGGCCTTTGACAAGGTGCGCAACACGCAGACGTGATCGTGCTGTTGCACCAGCGTCGCTGCGCTACCCTGTCCTGCGAATTCGATATAGGCCTCGTCCACCACCAGCACCGCGCGGCCTGCAAGCGCCCGCGCCAGACGCTCGATGCCCGCGCGCGGCACAAGGGCGCCCGTGGGATTGTTCGGCGAACACACGAACACCAGGCGCACAGATGGAGTCATCGCGGCCAGCAAGGCATCGATATCGAGCGAGAAATCCACCGGACGCAACGGCGCCTGCACCACCGCCGCACCCTGCACACGCGCGCATACCGCATACATGCCGAACGTGGGCGGGGAAATGAGCACCGCACTTTCGCCTGCAGGGCAAAAAGCACGCACCAGAAGGTCGATGGCTTCGTCGCTGCCGCGGCTCACCAGTACCTGCCCCGGGGCTACGCCATACAGCTGGGCAAGCCGCTCGATCAGCGCCATGGGCTGCGGTTCGGGATAACGGTTCAAGCCAAGGCCATCGTCCCAGGCCGACTCGTTCGCGTTCAGGAACAACTCGCCGCCGGCGGCTTCCATCCGCGCGCTGGAATACGGTACCAGTGCGCGTACGTCGAGTCTCGCCAGATCCAGCACGCTCATGCGGCCACCTCGCCCAGAGCCTGTAGCCGCAGCGTTACCGCCAGCCCATGTGCATCGAGCCGCTCTGCAGCGGCAAGCGTGACGGCGCAGGGACCGATGGCACGCAGGCCTTCGGCGGTGAGCTCCTGGACAGTCACCTGCTTGACGAAGCTTGCCACCGACAGGCCGCTGTAACTGCGGGCATGGCCGTACGTGGGCAGGACATGGTTGCTGCCGCTGCAGTAATCGCCAATGGACTCAGGTGTCCAGCGCCCCAGGAACACCGAGCCCGCGCTTTCGACCAAAGGAAGCCAGCGGCGTGCGTCTTCCACCTGCAGGATCAGGTGTTCGGGCGCGTAACGGTTACTGACCTTAATGGCCTGGCCGATGTCCCGCACGAGGATCAAGCGGCTGTGGGCGAGCGATGCCCGCGCGATCTCGCTGCGCGGCAGGAGCGACGCCTGGCGATCTACCTCGCGCGCCACGGTATCGAGCATCCAGGGCGTGTCGCTCACCAGGATCACTTGCGAATCCACGCCGTGCTCGGCCTGCGACAGGAGATCCGCCGCCACGAACACGGGGTCGGCGTCGCGATCGGCCACCACCAGCACTTCGGAGGGACCTGCCGGCATGTCCATGGCCGCGCCGCCTGGATCGGCGGCTACCTGCAACTTGGCCTCGGTGACCCAGCTGTTACCCGGACCGAACAATTTGTCGCAGCGGGGAATGCTCGCCGTGCCATACGCCATCGCGGCGATCGCCTGCGCGCCGCCGAGCTTGAACACCCGGTGCACGCCGGTCAGGCGCGCGGCATACAGCACGGCATCGTCGCAGCGACCATTGGCCTGCAGGGGGGTGCACAGCACAACCTGCGCGCAACCGGCCAGGCGCGCGGGAATACCCAGCATCAGCGCTGTCGACGGCAAGGGTGCACCGCCAGCTGGTACGTACAGGCCCACGCGGCGAATCGGGCGAAGCACTCGTTCGACGCATACGCCGGGCCCGGTTTCCACCGACACGGCCGTCGGCGCGCCCGCCCGGTGGAAGGCCTCGATGCGGCCAGCGGCCTCGGCAATCGCCGATTTAAGTGTGGCATCGAGCCTGCCTTCGGCTTCGACGAATTCCCCTTCACTTACTTCAAACAGATCCGGGGCGTGGCCGTCGAAGCGTTCGGTGAGTTCGCGCAGGGCGTCGTCGCCACGACGCCGTACTTCGGCAATGATGGTCGCCACCCCGCCCTGCAATGACGCGGAACGGGATGGTTCCGGACGGGCCAGGACGGTGTCGCGGCCGACCGGGTCAAGCGTGTTCCAGTCCACGCGCTTCATGCCAGCATCTTCTCTACCGGCAGCACCAGCATGTCGCGGGCACCGGCTTTCTTCATTTCCTCCAGTTGGCGCCAGCTCACCGCGCCGGCACACAGCGCCTGCAGCACCACCTGGCCGGGCTGGCCGTCGACCTGCGTGAGCGTGGGACGCGGCATCCCGGGCAACAGGCGGGTAATGGCATCCAGGGCATCGCGCGGGGCCTGCATCATCACCAGGCGCGAGTCGCGCACCTGGATCACGCCATCGAGGCGGCGCAGCATGAGTTCGGCAAGGTCGCCACGTTCGTCCGCGGGAAGCGTGGCCGGGCCGGCGAGCACGGCCTGGCTTTCCATCACCACGGCCACTTCGCGAAGCTGGTTGGCCACCAGCGTCGCACCGCTCGATACCAGGTCGCAGATGGCATCGGCGGTACCCAGGCGCGGGGCGATCTCAACGGAACCGGCCAGCATCACCACCTTCGCTTCCACGCCGTTATCGCGCAGCCATTGGCCAAGCAGGCCTGGATAGGAGCTTGCGATGCGCAGGCCGGCCAGTTGCGAGGGATCGGTGTAGGCGTCTTCCTGGGGCATCGCCACCGAAAGCCGGCAGCCACCGAAGCCCAACGGACGCAGCTCCTGGATTGGGGTTACCGAGGGATCGGCTGTCAGCTGGAACTCACGCAAGACGTTGCGCCCGACGATGCCAAGGTCACAGACGCCCTCGGCGATCAAGCCCGGGATGTCATCGTCGCGTACCAGCAGCAGGTCGACCGGCTCGCCCTCGCCGAAGCAGAACAGCTTGTCGCGGCTCTGCCGGAACTTCAGTCCGCAACGGGCCAGCAGTTCCTGGGCAGGATCGGTGAGCCGGCCGGACTTCTGCATGGCGATGCGCAAGCGGTCACGGGGCTTCACGCCGACACCCCGCGCTCGTTGAGCGAACGCGCCGCGGCAGCCATGTAGCCGCCGCTGCCCTGGTTGAGATAGCGCGCGACGCGGCCGATGGTGGTGATGCTCACAGAGGTTTTCTCGTGGATGCTGCGATAGGAAAGGCCTTCGAGCAGGTAGGGGACCACCCGCCAGCGATCCACCAGCAATTCGATTTCCGCCGGGGTGCACAGGTCGTGCAGGAAGGCACGCATGTCGTCGACCTCCCTCAAGGCAACCAGGGCTTCGCAAAGGCTGCGCTCGGCGTCGCCGGCCGTGGTCTGGGGATCGAGTGAACGACGTTTCATAATGTATTAACGCGTTAGTACAGTAGGACAGATAATGCCATGGCCGGCCTTGTCCAGCAAGGTGCTGAATCCGTGATGGGTCGCAGTGGGCCTGCGACTTAAGCCTGGTTATCGGCCTTAAGCGACCAGGACGCCGCTGGCGACGATGTCACAGACCCGCTTCACGTCGTTATCCATCGCGCGGTCGCGCTGCATGAAGGCAATCTCCCCACGCAGCTTTGCAAGTGCCTCGCGCACGGCAGCACCGCCGTGGAAATCCCCTGCCTCGGCAAGCGCTTGCATCAACTGCCTGACCTCGCGCTCGAACTGGGGATAGTGCGGAGAATCCGGTCGCGGGGCACCGTTGATCTTCCCCGCCAGGGCCGCCCAGTCGCCGCTGATGGCCAGCTCGCGGGCGGCGTTGAGCATGTCCTGTCGATATTCCAGGGCCTGGGCAGCGGTATAGAGCTCCATGGCCAGCACGTGGCCCAGGTCTTCGGTCATCTCCAGCACGTGGCGCGCCTCGTTGGCGCCCATGGAGACATGGTCCTCGGCATTGGCGCTGGTAGGCACCGAATACACCGAGGCTGGATGGGCGCGCGTGGCCAGGTCGTTCACCAGGGCTGCCGCGGTGTACTGCACGATCATGAAGCCTGAGTCGGTGGCGTCTTCGTTGCCGATCAGGAAGGCCGGCAAGCCGTCGTTGTTGGCGGGGTCCACGAGCTTGGCCGTGCGGCGCTCGGAAATGGATGCCAGCACCGGGATCGCCGCCTTCACGTAACTCATCGACAACGCCAGCGGCATGCCGTGGAAATGGCCGGCGGAGATCACCTGGTCCTCGATCACCTGGGCGTTTTCCGCGTCGGGGAACACCAGCGGGTTGTCGGTGACGGCGTTCAATTCGATATCGAAGACGCGGCAGGCCTGCTGCCATGCGTCGCGCACCGCGCCATGCACCTGGGGGGCGCAGCGCAGGCAATAGGCATCCTGCGGCTGGTGTTTCTTGCCACCCTTGAAGGGCAGGAAACGGCTATAGAAGGTTTCCTTGCCATGGCGTTGGCTGGCAGGCACGTAGTCCCAGCTGATATCGAACCGATGGGCCTGGCCTTCTTGCGTGCTCCAGGAATCGGCCAGCCATGGGCGGAACTTCGGCACCAGGTGGTAGGCAATGTCGGCGAGGGTGGACCCTTCGAGCAACCCAAGGAAGCGGCCGGCCGTGGCCACCTGCCCTGGATGCGGGCGCAATGCATGTACTTCAGGCGCAAAAGCGCGGGTACGTCCGGCAAAGGCGTCGAGCGTCATCGCCGCGGCGAGATCCGCGGTGTCCATCAGCATCTGGAGACGGTCCAGCGCCAGCACTCCGCAGGCCAGCATCTGCGTGGTGCCGTTGTTGAGCGCCAGGCCTTCCTTGAATGACAGGCGCACCGGCTGCAGGCCGGCACGCTCAAGCGCCTGGGCACCGGGCATGCGTTCACCCTGGTAGAACGCCTCGCCACCACCAAGCAACACGATGGCCAGGTGCGACAGGGGAGCTAGATCGCCGCTGGCGCCCACGGAGCCCTTTTCCGGAATCACCGGGATGATGTCCCGGTTGAGGAGCTCTGCCAGGGACTCAAGCGTGCTGACCCGAATACCCGAATGACCGCGCATCAGGGTGTTCACACGGATAACCAGCATCGCGCGGACGACCTCCGGCGCGAAGGGCCGGCCCACGCATACCGCGTGGGTGATGATCAGGTTGTGCTGCAGTTCCTCAAGCAGGCTCCCCTCGCGGTGTTCAGGGTTACCGCCAGGAAGCTCGTCGCGCACACGGTGCGCGCCAAGGAGTTTGTCAGCATTACTGCCGAAGCCCGTGGTGACCCCATAGATGGGCTCGCCGCAGCTCACTTTCTCGGCGAGGAAATCCGCCGCACGGCGAACCCTGGTCAACTGCTCCTGATCCAGGCGGACGGTCGCGCCGTGGCGCGCGACACGCACGACGTCGGTGCGGGTAAGGCTGGCGCCGTCAAGGAGGATGCTCGTGTTGTCGTTCATGCGTTTACCAGATGCTGGGGCTTTGATTACGGGCGCAGGCTGATGTCAGCCTGAGCCAGTTCCACGCGCAGGGCCTTGATCAATTCGGTGCGGGCCACTTCGAACTGGTCCTCGCGGCGAAGATCCTTGACCGTGACCACGTTGCGGGCGAGTTCGTCCTCGCCAAGTACAAGCACGAAGCGGATGCCGGCGCGGTCGGCGTACTTGAACTGCTTGCCAAGCTTGCCGCCTTCCATCATCACCTCGGTGGCGATGCCGGCCTGGCGAAGCTCGGTGGCCAGGGCGATGTAGTGCGGCAAATGGGCAGCGTCCATCTGCGTTACCAGCACGTCCACGGTGCTCTGCGCCCGCGCGACAAGACCGGCGTCGCGCAACTGCCAGAAAAGACGCGTAAGGCCGATGGAGATGCCAACGCCTGGCAGGTGCGACTTGGTGTACTGGCCGGCAAGGTTCTCGTAACGGCCGCCCGAACACACCGAACCGATGTCCGGATGGTCGTTAAGCGTGGTCTCGTAGACGGTACCGGTGTAGTAGTCCAGGCCGCGCGCGATCGACAGGTTCAGTGCGAAGTGGGTATCAGGCACGCCGAAATCGCGCAGCAGGCCCAGCACTTCCTTCAGTTCCGCCCTGCCCTGTTCGAAGGTTTCACCGCCGCTGCCGAGCGCGTCGAGCTTGGACAGGGCATCGGCAAGTGAGGTGGAGCGCACCTGGACGAAATCCAGGATGCGGTCGGCGGCCTCGTGGCTGAGGCCGAACGCCTCGCCGGTGAGCGTATCGCGCACGTATTGCGGGCCGCGCTTGTCGAGCTTGTCCACTTCGCGAAGCACCAGCATCTGCTTCTCGGCATCATCGATGCCAAGCCCTTCGAAATAACCGCGCATCAGCTTGCGGTTGTTCATCTGGATGGTAAACGCGCCGACATCGAGCTCGCGGAACACGCTGTAGATCACCGCGGGGATCTCCGCGTCGTAGCGCACGGAAAGCGTGTCCTTGCCGATCACATCGATGTCGCACTGGTAGAACTCGCGGAAGCGGCCGCGCTGGGCGCGCTCGCCACGATACACACGCTGCATCTGGTAACGGCGGAACGGGAAACTCAAGTCGTGTTCGTGTTCGGCCACGTAGCGGGCCAGCGGCACGGTGAGGTCAAAGCGAAGGGCAAGCTCGGGACGATCTTTTTCCTGGGCCAGGGCGCCGGTGGATTGTACGAAGTACACCTGTCGTTCCGTCTCGCCACCCGTTTTGGTGAGCAGGATGTCGGAAAATTCGATCACCGGGGTTTCAACCGGCAGGAAACCGAAGCGCTCGTAGTTGCGGCGGATGACGTCGAGCATGCGCTGGAAAGCAATCTGGTCCAGCGGGAGCAGCTCGAGCACGCCTGGCATGGTGCGGGCCTGGGTCAGTGCCATGGAATCCTCGGGAAGAAAGGCGGTTTCAAAGGGCGCAAAGCAGCCGCCTAGGTTACCAGATGAGGCCCGCGCCGCCGCGTGGGCGCGCTGTGCCGGGGCGCGCGCCCGGACCTGTTGCCAAGCCCCGGCCCGCCCATTAACATACGCGGCTCGCTGTCGGGGTGTAGCTCAGCCTGGTAGAGCGCTACGTTCGGGACGTAGAAGTCGCAGGTTCGAATCCTGTCTCCCCGACCAAAATAATTCCCGTTGTACGCAGTAACGAGAAAACCGGCATTGGCCGGTTTTTTTGTGGGCACGGATCAGACACAAAAAAACCCCCTTGCGGGGGCATTTTTGTGTCTGGCGGAGAGAGAGGGATTCGAACCCTCGATAAGGCTTTTGACCCTATACTCCCTTAGCAGGGGAGCCCCTTCGGCCTCTCGGGCATCTCTCCGTGAACATGGGCCTTCGGGTGTTTGGCCCGAAAGAGCCGCCAAGGATACTGTCCTTGGGAGCGTGGGACAAGCCTCAGTGACCCTCGCCGACCTCGCCGTCGGAAGGATCGTTTTCGTTCTTGATGCGCTGGTAAATCTCCTCGCGGTGTACTGCGACATTCTTCGGAGCATTGATGCCAATGCGCACCTGATTGCCCTTCACGCCGAGAACGGTGACGGTCACCTCGTCACCGATCATCAGGGTTTCACCGACCCGGCGGGTCAGAATCAACATGATAGTTACTCCATTTACTCAGGTCATTGGCCAGCCACCGGACGACGACTCACCCCGAGATCGTCGCTCGACGGTTCGACGTACCGCCCGGGCCAGGGGCCTTAACCCTGTCCGGCTCAACACACTCGGATAACCAGCGGCCAATCACGACCACTCGACTCGACACCCCCCCACTGCGACGGCATCGATAGTCGGGTGATACTAACGAGCCGAAGCGGGGCGCGCAACGCGAACAACGTACCAAACCGCCAACGGTGTACCGCAGGGACGTCGATTCCCGGTTATCTTGCTTTCAGCCTAGACGCGCGGCGATCCAGGTCGGCAACTCGGCCAGGGCCTTCACCAGCGCCGGACCGTCGGTACCACCGCCCTGGGCCATGTCCGGGCGCCCGCCACCCTTGCCGTCGATCGCCGCCGCTACGTGGGCCACGAGATCCCCGGCCTTGATCCTGCCCAGCGCCGATCCGCCGACGCCGGCGACCAGCGAGGCACGGCCCTCGGCCGTGCCGGCAAGGACGACCGCGCAGTCGGCAAGCTCCTGTTTCAGGCGGTCCAGTGCATCGCGCAGTGCCTTGGCATCCAGGCCTTCCAGGCGCGCGGCAACCACCTTGATGCCTTTCACCTCCACCGCGGAAGCGGCGAGGTCCGCGGAAGCTGAACCGGCCGCCTTCGCCTTGAACGATTCAAGTTCGCGCTCGAGCTTTTTCTGCCGGTCGAAAAGCTGGCGGAGTTTTTCCACGACTTCGTCACCACTGACTGACAACAAAGCCGAAACCTGGGCCAGGCGACGTTCCTCGTCGGCCACAAAGGCCAACGCGCCGTCGCCCGTCACCGCCTCGATGCGGCGCACACCCGACGCCACGCCGCTTTCGCCGATGATCTTGAACAGGCCGATATCACCGGTGCGGCCGACATGGGTGCCGCCGCACAACTCGGTGGAAAATTCCCCCATGTGCAGCACGCGTACTTCGTCGCCGTATTTTTCTCCGAAGAGGGCGATGGCACCGAAGTCGATGGCGTCGTCGTAGCCCATGTGGTGCACCTCGGCCTGGGCATTGCCACGTACCGACGCGTTGACCATGGCCTCGACCTGCGCGAGCTCCGCCGGCGTGACCGGCGCAAAGTGGGAGAAGTCAAATCGCAGGCGGTCGGGCGCGACCAGTGAGCCCTTTTGCGCCACGTGCTCGCCAAGCACCGTGCGCAGCGCCGCGTGCAACAGGTGTGTTGCCGAGTGGTTCAGCACCGTGGCCCGACGGCGCTGTGCGTCGACGCTGGCAACCACGGTGTCGCCCACGCGAAGCGCCTGGATACCCTGCCAGCGGCCGACATGACCGAAGAACACGCCGCCGAGCTTGCGCGTGTCGGCGACATCGAATTGCCCGTCGCCGGCATTGAGCCTGCCGGTATCACCCACCTGGCCTCCGGATTCGGCGTAGAAGGGCGTGCGGTCCAGGAGCACCGCGGCTTCTTCGCCGTTGCTTAAGGAATCCAGGGACTTGCCCCCGTGCACAATGGCCACCACCTTGCAGCCTTCACGCTCGAGCGCGTCGTAGCCTTCGAATACGGTCGGCGCCAGCGCACTGGCCACCTCGGCCGGCAGTTGGCCCTTCGATTCGAACTGGCTGGATTTACGGGCCAGGGCACGTTGCTGTTCCATGGCCGTTTCAAACCCGGCCATGTCCACGGACAATCCCCGCTCGCGGGCGATGTCAGCGGTGAGATCGACCGGGAAGCCGTAGGTGTCGTAGAGCCGGAAGGCGTCTTCTCCCGGAATGCTGCCACGGGCCCTGGCTGCCACCTCGTCGAACAGACGCATGCCTTTTTCCAGCGTTTCGCCAAAGCGCTGCTCCTCGGTACGCAGGGCCTGTTCCACCAGCGCGCGCTTGGCCGGCAGTTCCGGATAGGCCTCGCCCATCTCCTCCACCAGCGGCGCGACCATTTTCCAGAAGAAGTCGCCTCGAACGCCCAGCATCCATCCATGACGCAGCGCGCGGCGGATGATGCGGCGGAGCACATAGCCCCGTCCTTCGTTCGATGGCAGTACGCCATCGACGATCAGGAACGAGCAGGCACGGATATGGTCGGCAATCACGCGCAGCGACTTGTTGGCGAGGTCGGTGGTTTCGGTGAATTCACCGGCCTTGCGGATCAGATGGGTGAAAAGGTCGATCTCGTAGTTGGAATGGACATGCTGCAGTACCGCGGCCAGGCGCTCCAGGCCCATGCCGGTATCCACGCACGGCGCAGGCAGCGGCGAGAGCGTGCCGTCCGGCGCGCGATCGAACTGCATGAACACCAGGTTCCAGATCTCGATATAGCGGTCACCGTCTTCGTCGGGCGAGCCTGGCGGCCCACCGGCGACGTCCGGGCCGTGATCGTAGAAAATTTCCGTACAGGGACCACAGGGACCCGTGTCGGCCATTTGCCAGAAATTGTCCGAGGCATATGGCGCACCCTTGTTGTCGCCGATGCGCACGATGCGGTCGGGCGGGATGCCGACGACTTCGTTCCATATCCGGTAGGCCTCGTCGTCGGTCTGGTACACCGTCACCCACAACCGGTCCGCTGGCAGTTTGAAGACGCCAGTGAGTAGTTCCCAGGCGAAGGCAATGGCGTCGTGTTTGAAGTAGTCGCCGAACGACCAGTTGCCCAGCATCTCGAAGAAAGTGTGGTGGCGCGCGGTATAACCCACGGCATCCAGGTCGTTGTGCTTGCCGCCGGCGCGCAGGCAGCGCTGGACGTCGGCTGCACGCACGTATCCGGGCTTTTCGCTGCCCAGGAAGACATTCTTGAACGGCACCATGCCTGAGTTGGTGAACAGCAACGTGGGGTCGCTGGCGGGCACCAGGGACGCGGACGGGACGATGGTGTGCCCCTTGCTGCGGAAATACTCAAGGAAGGTGGAGCGGATCTGCGCGGTTTTCATCGGGGACGGTAGGGGCCATGCCTTGGATTTCGGTCGCCACGGGCAGTGGCGGCGGCAGGGCACGAGCCGGTCGGACCCGGTCAATCGTCAGCTGCGTCGTCCACTTCAGCGTGGGTGAGACTACGTACTGTGGCGGCCGCGAAGCCGCGACGCAAGAGGAACTGGGCCCGACGGCCGCGTTCAGCGTAGTCGGCCGTGGGGCCACCGTAGCGGCGACGCAGGATGTCGGCGGCAAGCGCATGCCAGTCGACCTCTGCTTCGTCCAGAAGGCGTCTGGCCGTGGCCTCGCCAATGCCGTGGTTGCGCAATTCGGCACGGATGCGGGCCGGCCCGTACCCTTGGCTGGCGCGGCTGCGCACCAGCATGGACGCAAAGCGATCGTCGTCCTGGTAGCCCTGCTCGCCCAGGCGCTCGATGGCTTCGGTGGTGTCCTGACGGTCGTAACCACCCTGGCCGAGCTTCCGGGAAAGCTCGCGCCCGGAGTGCTCGCGCCGCGCCAGCAAGCCCAGGGCCTTGTCGTATGCCGTGCGCTGGGGTTTATCACTTTTCGCTGGCTTGTCCGGTCGCTCACGACGCGGCATGGCAATTCCTTCGAAAATGAAGAAGCCGCGCTCGGGGGCGCGGCTTCTTGAAGGTTAACGCAAGGGCACGCTTTCAGATCAGGCCTCTTCGAGGGCCTCTTCCGCAGGCGCCGCGCCGCGCGGGGCGGCCTTGACCAGCAGGCGCGCACGCAATTCCGTGTCGACCTCGTTGGCGATGGCCGGGTTGTCGCGCAGGAACTGGCGCACGTTTTCCTTGCCCTGGCCGATACGGTCACCCTTGTAGCTGTACCAGGCGCCGGATTTGTCGATCAGGTTTTCGCGGACACCCAGTTCGATGATCTCGCCCTCGCGGGAGGTGCCCTCGCCGTAGAGGATCTCGAATTCCGCCTGGCGGAAGGGTGGTGCCACCTTGTTTTTCACCACCTTGACCCGGGTTTCCGAACCAATCACTTCGTCGCCCTTCTTCACCGCGCCGATGCGGCGGATGTCCAGGCGTACCGAGGCGTAGAACTTCAGCGCGTTGCCGCCGGTGGTGGTTTCCGGCGAACCGAACATCACGCCGATCTTCATGCGGATCTGGTTGATGAAGATCACCAGGCAGTTGGTTTTCTTGATGTTGGCCGTGAGCTTGCGCAGGGCCTGGCTCATCAGGCGGGCATGCAGGCCGACGTGCATGTCGCCCATCTCGCCCTCGATTTCCGCCTTGGGCGTAAGGGCCGCGACCGAGTCGACGACGACGACGTCCACGGCACCGGAGCGGACCAGCATGTCGGCGATTTCAAGCGCCTGCTCGCCGGTATCGGGCTGGGAGACCAGCAGGTCGTCGACCTTCACGCCGAGTTTTTCGGCATAGGTCGGATCGAGCGCGTGCTCGGCGTCGACGAAGGCCGCGGTGCCGCCGGCACGCTGGCAGGCGGCGATGACCTGCAGGGTAAGCGTGGTTTTACCCGAAGATTCCGGACCGTAGATCTCCACTACGCGGCCGCGCGGCAGGCCGCCGATGCCCAGTGCGATATCCAGGCCCAGGGAACCGGTGGACACGGTATCGATGGTGTCGTCGGGGCGGTCGCCCAGGCGCATGACCGCGCCCTTGCCGAACTGCTTTTCGATCTGGCCGAGGGCACTGGCGAGCGCCTTGCGCTTGTTGTCATCCATCGTTTGCATTCCCGCGTGAGGTCGTTTGATGTAGGTGTATCTTGCGCCGCGGCGATCTCA